>JAIBAQ010000008.1 GCA_019695095.1 Candidatus Hydrogenedentota bacterium | reverse complement strand
TTGGCGCGGTGGACGGCTAGGGACCCGTTGGGCTCTCTCGACTCACCGAATCTCTATTCATATTCACTCGATAGCCCAGTCGAAATATTCGACCCACTTGGTCTTTGGGGCTCGGAAGTTCACGGACCTTACAACGAATTGGACGAGTGCTTCTCGACAAGCCCGTGGGTACAACCTTGGCTTCATTTTCGCGAGTTGAATGAGATAGAAAAAGACCTTAATAAGGCAATTCGTGACTGCGATTACAAGAAATTCAAGCGGTTTATGCATGAAGGTCAAGATTACTTCAGTCACTACAAGAATGGTTATCGCTGGTGGCTTCTGGGGCACGTGCCCCAGTCGGCCTGTGCAAAGGTTCCTCGCTATCTCAATTCAGTTTTACCTCAAGGAGCAAGGATTCCGAATGGTTCACTGCCCAGACTACCAGACAGCCCGTCGAACTTCCCAACCGAGTATCAAGAGACTTTGATTTGGACACAAGAACAGGAACAGCTCTGGAAAGACAACTATCCCAATTGCGACAAGCATCGGTCGTAGAAAAGAGCGGGAAGTTCGAGGTGTAGCCCATGAGTAAGCACGGCCTTCTTCATCTCGTGTTTGTATGTATCTTTCTCCTGAGCATTCCAGAAGAGAAGTCAGAAGCTCAATTCGAGTTCTTTCAGAGTCAGTGTGGACTAGAAAGTGTGCAGCTTTACAGGTGGTTTGCCCTTCCTTTGGATGATTGTGAACGGATTTCCGGGAAGTGTAACCTGTCTGTGCTGCGATGCGATGAGGCTGGCATGCCGTGTGGCATAGCTTGCATCGATGGCCAAAGTGTGGTGGAAACAGAGAAGATTTCCTTCCCCGGCTGGGACTCCGTTCTCGGGACAGTTCATTTTCTGACAGCGACGACAAGCAAAGGAGAATTGACTCTCTACTTTGCAGCGAACGATGGAAGGACGCTCATACGTAGTAGACGTGAGCCTAATTCAACAAGGTGGACAACGAAGAATAGTCTGGATGTCTACGAAATCCAACTATTCAAGTCCCCGGCAAACAGCGGGGGAGGCGGTCCGATGATCACAGGCGTTATCCCCATTAGTCCTTCACATAGCGACGTCTCTGAATTTGTGACGGGCACATTTGCCCGGAGCTATCCCTACTATTGGGGTTTCCCGACGGGACATTCCCTTGAGGGACGAAGGGCGTTCGTGATAGCCGGACGCGATCAGAGTTCAGGGCCGGGTATTGTCATTGACAAGTTCAATGCAAAGATCAGTATTGGTCGACAGACTTATTCTCGCGACGATGCCAACACGCTTCATTCGGCATATCTGCGAACTTCGGTAGCACCTGCAATGCGTTTCTTCGAACAGGTGTGCTATTCATCGTTAGTGAACGGTGCCAGTTCTTGGAACAAACCTCGGGTGATACTTAAAGGAGAGTCTACTGATGCGTTGCCGAGGTACGAATCAGGCTTCTCCGCGGCGTCACGCTTTTCCGCCCTTGATGTGGTTTGCTCGGGTAACCTTGTATATGTCGCATGGGGTCTGAAACCATCTGGAGTCCAATACACCTTCTTTGAGTCAAATGCCGGGTTGAAGGACATGCCAAATTTGAACTATGCGCTCCAATCAGAAGCTCAGACTTCGCGTGATCCAGGTTGGCTTGGCTATGTTGAACAGTTGCACCTCTATGCAGGCAAGAACGGTTCAAGTTGGCTAGGTTGGCTACAAGCTGGACATCTGACTGTTGCAAAGATTGATGCTGCTTTCAATTCCCCGGTTTCTACACTTTCCAAGACTGACGAGAGTATCCTGCAGTGGGATGCGCGTTCCGATACTTCAGGTGGTCTACATGTTATCTATGCATCAAGAAAGCACGCCTTTGGCAATACGGAACCTGAGATCAAGTATCTATATGTTGATGCACGATGAGTGCATACATGGGGAATTGGAATTGTGCGTCGGCGACAATGGGATATCCATGACACGTAAAAGTCAGGATGTCGAAAGGGCGTTTGCTTCTATAACTGCCAGTAGGGAAATAAGGGGACAGACGCATATTTCTAATGCTAATAGTAATCTATTTGCATGTAGCGCAAGAGTAGATTCCCCGCTATACCGACCGGAACGAGTTGAGCACGATCACCGCGCCGGGGAGCCGGGAGTGGGAGTATACGTATAATGGCATGGGGCAGCCGGTGACGGTGGATGCTCCGAATGGCATTCGTACGGTGTATTCGCGGAAGAGGCACGGAGGGCACAGAGGTTCAAGAGCGATTTGGTGAGGGTTTCGGTCGCGTCGACGTTGTTTCGCCGAGGAGAAGTGTGTGATGAGTATGGCGTTTCGGTCGACGACTGCGGTGTAGTGGATGGCGTAGGTACTGAGTATCCTGGACAGCGGGTTACGCAGGGCATTGGGTGGGTTCAGAGGTTAGCGCTTACGTGTCGCCGCCTCGGCGAGGCTGGCGCTACTGAATGCAAGTCGAAGGTGTCGCTACTCAATCGGGGTTGTGGGAGCGCAGCCGCGCCGAAAGAAGGGACAGACACGTCTGCGCTCCCTGCGGTCGCTTCGCTTGTGTCAGTCCCTTGTTTCGGCGGCGGACAGGTGTGTCGGCAGAGACAGGGTGCTACGAATGCGAGATTTTATCTGTGCCATCTGCGCTATCTGTGGTTGAAATTCTTGATGCATTGCCCCGTCTCTGGGAGCTGAAGAGTTTGTCCACAGATGACACCGATTTCACAGATCATGCCGAAGGCAGGGACACGAATGCGTATTATGTCATCGATCATCCGGCGGCGTCGCGGGGGAATGTGTTGGCGGATATACAGGGGTATGACCCGGTGACGGGGACGGCGCGGTATTACACGCAGGATCATCTTGGGTCGACGCGGACGTTGCGCAGTCAGGCGAAGGCGACGTTGGCGCGGTTCGACTACGACCCGTACGGCGGCCCGACGTACCACGACGGCGCGTCCGCCACGCGTACGTACACCGGCCACGACCTCGACCCCGTCACGGGCATGTATTTCGCTCCGTATAGGTACTACGCGCCGGGGCTGGCAAGGTGGACGGCGAGGGACCCGCTGGGGGAAAGGCAGGGCCCCAATATGTATTCCTACGTGCGAGGTTTATCGACTACGTCAGTAGACCTAGTTGGTCTGGACAGGTGTAAGGTAATCGATTTGTACGGGCATGAATGGATTCGCGTACAGTCCCCCTATTACTTCGACGAATATGGAAACAAAGTGCCTCTACCCGCGGGATCCGGTGGATGGGTTGACCTCCATGCTTGGCCCAACTTCGCAGGCCATCCAGACTATACTCAGGAACCAGCTGCTCCTGATAACTGGCACGTATTCTCTGTCCCATATAGCAATACTCTCTCGACACCGGAGCAGGATGAAGCCCTGATCAAGCGATGGTTCGAGCTGTCATCTGAACGACGCTTTGACCTTTTTAGCAACAATTGTATACACAACACGAACGAATTCTTCTACTATCCCAACGTGCGTGAAATGACATGGGTTGAATGGCTAATACAGAACGCACTAGGCGATACGTTGAATATACCTCTTATAATGCCCTAACGAATTTCCAGAGGGGCTCCGATGAAGGAAGGATCAATGTGAAGAATCTTGACACTATTCTCGTGAGCTACGTTGGCTCTGGGATAATAATGGCTCTGGGGTTGGTGCCTCACATTCTGGTCCCTGCCGAAGCACGGTTTATTCGTTCCAGGTGGCCCGTATTCGTCAGTTTACTTCTGGCGCCCGTGAGTTGGTTCCTTGTGCTCTCGCGTTGCATGAACTGCTTTATCGGCGCCGAAACTTCGCGCCGGGTGACCGCAAAATACTTATCTACATTTGTAGTCTTTATTCTCTCCACGCTTCTCCTCATGACGTTCGCAGCGATAGGCGCGTTGAGTATTCATTGGCCTTCTGGGTTGGTAGGTGCAATCGAGGGAACGCTTTGGTTATGGGTTCCGTGTAATATAATACTTACGGAAATCGCAAGGAATTTGCCTGTCTGTTGTCAGAGGGGACTAGCCATTCTGGCCGGGGGTGTCGCTTTCTTGGGGATCGGGCAATTTGTCACCGCATACGATGTCTTTCGCAGGTCGGAATATGAAGAGAGTCGCAGCAGGATACGCATGGAGGCAGTAGGAAATGACAGAGTTGGCCCTGTGACAGACATCGACTGCGTGACGTGGTTTGTGTCCAGAAATCGTTTGGGCAACCAACTCGGAGGGTATTGTTTTTCTGTAACCGGCGATTATGGAAGCGAAGAATACTTTGTCAGTTGGATGTCCAGCAAGAACGGATCAATTCTTACTGTCACGCCTGGTCACTCATTTAAAAACTCTGGGGAACAACAATAGGCAAAGTTATATCTGGAAATACTGGGACATCTCAGTTAAGTAGTAGATAAAACGCCGAGCAGGCGTATGACATGCCTGCAGCTAGTGGGAAGCCTTGCGATGGAGGGAGCGTAGCCCAATCGCGTGCGGCGTCGCGGGGGAATGTGTTGGCGGATATACAGGGGCTCGACCCGGTGACGGGGACGGCGCGGTATTATACGCAGGATCATCTTGGGTCGACGCGGACGTTGCGCAGTCAGGCGAAGGCGGCGTTGGCGCGGTTTGACTATGACCCGTACGGCGGCCCGACGTACCACGACGGCGCGTCCGCCACGCGTACGTACACCGGCCACGACCTCGACCCCGTCACGGGGATGTATTTCGCCCCGTACCGTTACTACGCGCCAGGATTGGCGCGGTGGACGGCGAGGGATTTGGCTGAGGTTGAATCAAATCTATACAGCTACGCATCTGGCATTCCAACCCACTTTGTAGATGAACTGGGCCTCGCTGGAAAGAAGAAGGAATTCAAATACAAACAACACTGGTACTGCAAAGACACTGCTTCACACAAAGGACCCGGAATATCCCCAGAGGAATATCACATAGACGTAAAGACAAATGCCGGAGGACGACCAGGCAAAACCATTTGTCGGTTGAGACCGGATGGCACACCGGTCCCTGGATCCGGATCCGACGATGGCCTTAAGAATCTTATAGAGCACTTAACAGAGAGAGGACTGATAAAGCCGCGCAAGGCACCCGTACCCAGGCCACCAACAAAATTGCCTTTATTACCTTTTCTGGGGCCGCTACTTCTCTTTCTGGATTGCCCCGCCGAACTTGATGCCGCAGAGATTCCCCTTGAACATTACGTTCCCTATGTACCCCATGATGAGCCTTCCACAATTCTGAGATATCCACCACCGCTTCCAAATGTAAGTGGACAGCAACGTTGTTTCTAGAACATTATCATCAACACCTGTTTTAGCAGCAGCACCCCAAAGAGTTACAAGTAGCCAGTTTGATTACGATAGCGTAAGCGCATACACATGCAAAGACTGAATTGCAGATACTGAATGGGAAGAGAAGAGATGGGAAAGCTGAACGACCGAATTCCACTAGTGACACATGTCATCGGCAAAGGAATAGGAAGTGAGCCTTTTGCATACAACACGTTCCGAGATTGTTTCCTTTCGGAGGACGCAGCCAATGTGGTTTTCGTGTATCCCAACGGAGCCAGATATACAGTCAGCACTGCATATATCTCTGATTGGTACAGCGTGCCCGATCTCATATATAGTCAAGGAAAGTGGTGGGCGGAGCCCCATGACACACGGGATCAATTCGCAAGCTGGGCAAGGCATTGGAGGACTCATCTTCCGATGCGTTCCGGCTCCATGCGAAGGACAGTAGGAATCAAGCTCAGTCGTCTAGGGTACTACGGCAGGCGATCCGAGTTCAGCTTTGTTGAACTTTATCTTTCCAACAACCAAGCGCATACGATTCATGCCGACCATGTTATTGGCCAGTGCGAACCGGCATTTGAGGATTTCTTTTGGCCAGAACAAGGAGGATATGTCCCATGGAGACAGTACTGTCGGAAGAACAGGCCATATGTCCAAGCAAGACTGAGTAAGCGAAGTATACGAAGACGTAACTTTGGGTCTTTTTTGTCTGCCAAACTCGTAAATGATGGACAGTTTGTTGAATTCACAGTCATTTGCGGAGACAAATACATAGTGAGTGCACAGTTGCTTCATTTGATAGGAGATGCCAAGGGGAAGTGGTTTCTGGATATTGGGAGACTGGTACATCGGAAGAATAGGATTGTCAGGGCGATACGTGCGCAGCTTACTGAAAACAAGACAATGGTTCGAATAAACCTACTTCCAGGCGAAATCGTTGAGCTCTGTTCACGCGACTTGCTGACGGTCGCCGATCGAAGGTATGAAGGGTTCATTGACTGCGGCCAGTGTCCGGTGCCGGATGTAGGTTTTACCTCCAAGGAGATGGTTTGAGTGCAACTATACGCTGAGAAATAGAGGGCTTCCTGATTTCTAGAAGTCATAATACATAAGGGAATTTGGCATGTGTGTCAGCAAGCGGGAGATCCCGCGATGGAGGGAACGTAGGTGCATTCTCTGCATTCTCTGCATTCTCTGCATTCTCTGTGGCTCTGTGGTGCAAATTGATGAAGCTTAACCACAGAGTCACAGAGGGCACAGAGTGGGGAAAACGGACATGTGTGAAGTGAATTGACGCCGAAAGAAGGGACAGACACGTCTGCGCTCCCTGCGGTCGCTTCGCTTGTGTCAGTCCCTTGTTTCGGCGAGCGGCGAGTGGTGTAGTGGGATACGCAGAGTATTCGGAGGTTCAACGATCAACGCATACGCGTCGCCGCCTCGGCGAGGTCGGCGCTACTGAATGCGAATCAGGGAAGTCGACACTTGATGGATAGAGCTCGACCGTAGCCGGGGGCGGCTGGGACACAAGTTGAAGACGCCCGGCGGCCGACAGGTGTGTCGGCGGAGACCGGACGCTACGAATGCGAGATTTCATCTGCGGAATCTGTGGATGAAGATCTTGATACGTTGCCTCGTCTCTGGGAGTTGAAGAGTTCGTCCACAGATGAAGCCGATTTCACAGATTGTTCCGAATGGAGGGATAGCCACGTCTGCGTTCCCGGCGGTCGCTTCGTTTGCGTCAGTCCCTGGTTTCGGAAGACATACGCGATGAAACAGCGCATCGGCATTTACGGCGTTCGCTTCACGTGTGACTATCTTTGGATTCCGTTTGTATTGCCTAAGCGGGCTATTCCCTCTCCCACTTCAGAATCCAGGGGTCTCGTGTGCGCTCTTGAAAGGATTTGAGTTTTGATTTGAGATCAGCGAGGACTTCGGCGTGGGCGGGGTCGTCTGCGAGGTTGTTTGTCTCGTTTGGATCGGATTCAAGGTCGTAGAGTTCGAAGGCGGGACGTTTCAGCAAGGCTTCAACGGACCGGGGACCGTAGTGGGTTTCGTGTCTGCTCAGGACGGCTTGCCAGGTCTTGGAACCGTAGAGGTCGGACGCGAATGGAAATTCCAGGCCGTGCGCAATGTTCCAGATGAGCTTGTATTTTCGCGTTCGGACCATGCGCATCGGGTAGTACATGGTGACTTCGTGAAAGGTGTGGGAAGCGTATGTTTCGTCCCAGTCTTTGGGGTTGTCTTCTTCGATGGCCGAAAGAAAGGAGCGTCCGTGGGATTCGGCGTCTGGCCGTACTTGCGCGAAGTCAAGGATCGTGGGGGTGATGTCGGCCCAGGTGACCATCGCGTCGCAGGACGCGTCTCTCCGGCCGGAGTAGGGATTGCGGACAATACAGGGGAGGTGAATCCCCGGCTCGTACAGGTTTGTTTTGGCTCCGGGAAACGGTATGCCGTTATCTGACAAACAAATGATGAGCGTGTCTTCCCAGTGACCTGTGTCGTGAAGGATCTTTATCAGACGCACAAGACCTGAATCGGCTCGCTGTAGAGATGCGTAGTACGCGGCCAATTCCAGGCGTGTTTCGGGTGTATCGGGAAGGAAAGCCGGAACAACGACGTTTTCTGGTCGAACCGGATCGGCTCCGTCGCGCTTGAAATTGCGATGTGGCTCGGTTGTGCAGAAATACAGGAAGAACGGAGCCTCATCCCGCGCGGCGAGAAATGGGAGGCAATTGTCGGCCATTTCGCTGGGGGACGGACCGCCGATGTACTGCTGGAACTGGTACGTGTCTTTGGGCGCGACGTGGAATTTTCCTGCTGACGCCGTGCGATACCCCGCGCCTGCGAGCAATACGGGTAGGGTCTTGATATTGGGAAACGAGGCGAAGTGATGGTAGGAGTGTTCCAAGCCATATTGCCCGTTCGCGTGATTGTGCAGTCCTGTCAGCAAAACGGAGCGGCTCGGGCTGCAACTTGGCGTCGTGCAATAGGCGGAGTTCATGCGGACGCCTTCGCGCGCGAGCGCGTCCATGCCGGGGGTCTTGGCGATGCGGCTTCCGTAGCATCCGGCGTCGCCGGTCCCCTGATCATCGGTCACGTAGAGAAGCACGTTACGCTTGCGGGGTTGTTCTTGGGCATGCGCGCCCTTCGCGGCCAGAAGTGAGACCGATCCCGCACCCGCTGTCATTAAGAACTCGCGACGATTCACGGCAGCCCCTCCTAGTTCAGTCCGCCTTCGTGTCTGTCTCCTGCGGTCGCTCGGTACTGGTCACTATATCACGGGGCAACCGAGTGAACGCGTGATGCGTGCTTTGCGGATATCGTGTTGAAGCTGGCGTGTCGTCCGAGATCTAAGGCTGGGTAAGCCACCAGCGCATTGTGTTGCTGACGAGGTCGCGGGCGTCGTGTTGTACCCAATGTCCGGCGTCGGGGACGGTAACGAGCGTAAGCGGTTTCTCGAGCCATTCCCACGTGTCGTTCAGCATGGAGGGCAGCAGGGCCCAGTCGCGAAGACCGTGAAACATCAGCACGGGTGGCTTCACTTTGACGAGGGGCGAAGTATCTTCTGTGTAGGGTTCGTAGGGATAGTTGGCTTTGTAGTAATTGAGCATCGCGGCGATATCGGACTTGGAAAATGCCTCGATGTATCGGGCGCGTGTGGCGTCGTCCATCGTGCCGACAATATCCGCCAGGCTCTCGGGCGTCAGCATGGATTCCGCGCCTTCTTTTTGAAAGGTGCGGGCGTAGGCGCTGTTGCGCTGTTGTTTGGGATTGTTGGCCAACTCGCGGCGAAAACCTCGTGGATGCGGCAAGTCGCAAACGACGAGTTTCTCCACCTTGTCGGGGTACATCATCGCGACGCCCCACGCCACCGCGCCGCCCCAGTCGTGGCCGACGACAATGGCTTTGTCTTTCCCTGCCTTCTGCATAACCGCCAGGACATCGCCGACGAGCAACGGCATGGCGTAGTTGTCGACACCTTCGGGCTTGTCGCTCAAGTTGTATCCGCGCAGATCCATGGCAACAACCTGAAAGCGATCGGCGAGCGCGTCCATTTGGTAGCGCCACGAATACCAGAAATCAGGGAAACCGTGAATCATGATGATCAGTGGACCTTCGCCAAGGGACGCGAAGTGAATTCGCACGCCGTTGTTGTCGGCGTAGTCGTGACGTACGCGGTCGAAGACATCGGGTTTTGCGGGGGCGTCGGGAGCGGAGAGCATCATCACACCAAGAAGCGGAGCGGCGGCAAACGGCATCACGAGGTCTCCTTTCAGAAGGGCCCGGCGGCGGCAGATAAGACGAAGTTTGTGTGAAACCAGGACACACTCATCCTACCGCGAAGGCCGCATAGAGACAACTTCGGGTTGTGGAATCTCGCGGTGCAATGGGGTACTCTTTCGTGAAATGGCTATGATCTCTAAATCGAACGGCGGGACTGAGGGGGTAGGCGCCAGTCACTATCTGGTATTAATCGCCGCATTCCTGGGTTGGCTGTTCGACGGCTTTGAGATGGGGCTGTTTCCTCTCGTGGCGCGGCCCGCGCTTCAGAGCATGTTTCAGAGTGCGGTTGGCTCAGAGAACGTCGACGCGTTTGTCGGGCAGTGGATGGGCTACATCACGGCTCTGTTTTTGCTGGGGGCGGCGTTTGGGGGTCTCGTTTTCGGCTATCTTGGCGATCGAATCGGGCGCGTTCGCGCACTGTCTCTCAGCATCCTCACCTACTCCGTCTGCACGGGACTGGGATACTTCGCGACAGAGCCGTGGCACTTGGGCCTGTTCCGCGTGATCGCTGCGTTGGGCATGGGTGGCGAATGGTCGCTGGGCGTGGCGTTGGTGATGGAGTGTTGGCCCGAGCGGCTGCGTCCGCTGATGGCGGGCCTTATCGGCGCCGCAGCCAATGTAGGATACCTTCTCGTTGCATTCTTGGGACACGTGGTCCCCATCACTCCCACTTCGTGGCGCTGGGTATGGCTTGTCGGGGTATTGCCCGCGTTGATTGTGTTCTTCATTGTGAAGGCCGTGCCTGAGTCCGAGCGATGGAAGGCATCAGTGAAACAAGGACCTTCGGCCCCCCTGCGCGATGTCTTCAGCGGCGCTCACCTTCTGAATACAATCCTAGGGATCCTAATCGCTTCTGTCGCGTTGATCGGAACATGGGCATCCGTTCAGTGGATTCCGGTGTGGGTGGACAAGATGGTGGGGTCCGCATATCCGGAGGCCAAGGCTCAGGTTGCCATGTGCAGCGCGTTTGGCGCGATTTTTGGCGGCTTGGTCGGCCCGCTCATCGGCGGATACATCGGGCGCCGCCCCGCCTACACGCTTCTATGCTTGAGTTCATTGCTGGCGTGCGCGTTTCTTTTTCGAGGCGGCCTGGAGTTCGGTTACCTTTTCATGTTCGTGGTTATTCTCGTGGGCATGACCACGGCGTCGTTCTATGGGTGGTTTCCGCTTTACTTGCCTGAGCTTTTTCCGACGCGTATGCGCGCAACGGGACAGGGCATCTGTTTCAATGCGGGACGCGTATTTGCCGCGCTGGGGGCAGTATTCGCGGGGCAGCTCGTGGGGTATTTCGACGGCGACTATGCCAAGATGGGTTCTGTCATCACGTTGGTCTATGTTGTTGGAATGTTAATCATTTGGCTTGCACCCGAGACCAAGGGCAAACCGTTGCCGGAGTAGGGCGTCCACGCAAGCGCAACTCACGTCTCGCCGACCGAACGCGGTTCATTTCTTGAACGATCCTCGTAACTCCAGTAGAATGAAGCGTTGGGAACCGTTGTGTTTTGAGAGCCGACGGAGTTGCCGCAGGCTCGTCCCCACTACCAAGAAGAGAGACCAATGGCGGATACACGAGAGACCGGATTAAGTGCGTACCTCGCCGAGATCTCTCGTATTCCACTTTTGTCCGCTTCCGAAGAGATACGACTGGCCGAGGCGGCACAGCGCGGCGAAGGCGAAGCGCGCAAAAAACTCATAGTGTCGAACCTCCGCTTGGTGGTGAGTATCGCGAAGAAGTACCTCTACTACGGTTTGCAGCTCCAGGATCTCATCGAAGAGGGTAACCTCGGGTTGATGAAGGCGGTCGACCGGTACGATCCGGGCCGCGGCTGCAAGTTTTCCACCTATGCGACGTGGTGGATCCGTCAGGCTATCACGCGGGCCTTGTCCAACTATGGGCGCACGGTGCGTATACCCGTGTACGTGACGGATAACGTCTCGCGTTATAAGAAGACGGCCGAGGAACTCTATATCCGGACCGGCAAACGCCCCGACCCCGAAGAGATTGCAACGGCGATGGGCATCAAGGTGGCGGAAGCGCGCAAACTGCAGTCGTTCGTGGACGATATCTCGCCGCTGGACAACCTTGAGACAACCAGCGATGACAATGGACGCGGCATTCCCGAGAACATGGAACCGCGCCGCATGGACGATGCGATCGCGCAAATCGAGCTGGATCAGCAGCTCGAAGAGATCATGAAGCAGTTGACGCCCCGCGAACAGAATATTATCCGGTACCGCTACGGGTTGATGGACGGGCGCGCCCACACGTTGGAACAAACGGGGCGCCGGTTTAATCTGACGCGTGAGCGTATTCGTCAAATCGAGAACGATGTGATGCGAAGGCTTCGCAAGTTTGTAGGTGAGCGCGCGGAGGATTTTGGGCCGTAGCGCGGCATCGCATTGAACGGTAACGCTGCAAGATGCACGTCCCCATTCGCGGGGCGCGGTATGCAAACCATGCACCGAAGGAGACAGAAGTAATGGACCTTGTCCCGCTGATCCGCAATGTGCCGGATTTTCCCAAGCCGGGAATTCAGTTCAAGGATGTGACGACGTTGCTCCAGTATCCGGAGGCGTTCAAGTACATCATCGATGGCTGGAAGAAGCGGTATGGCGGCAAGGGTATTACGGCGATCGTGGGCGCGGAAGCGCGGGGCTTCATTTTTGGGGCAGCACTTGCGTATGCAATGGACGTACCGTTTGTTCCGGCGCGCAAGAAGGGTAAGCTTCCGGCGGACACGATTTGCGAAGAGTATGAGCTCGAATACGGCACGGCCGTGTTGGAGATTCATGCGGACGCCTTGAAGAAGGGCGACCGGACGATTTTGATTGACGATTTGCTCGCCACCGGCGGGACCATGAAGGCTGTAGCCAACATGGTGGAACGTCTGGGGGCGGAGATAGTGGAAATTGCGTTTGTAATCGAGTTACTACCCCTTGGGGGACGCGAGCGGCTGAGCGGCTATCCCGTGCATGCGCTGGTGGAAATTGTGGTGGATGAATAATGACGACTCAGTACATTCCCGGAACCGACATTCGAATTCTTCGCGAAACCAAGCGGGGAAAGTTCAAATACGGACTCTTCGATTTCGACGGCACTGTCAGCCTGTTGCGCGAAGGCTGGCAGCAGGTTATGGGGCCGCTCTGCGTGGAGATGATCTGCGGCGATCATCCGCACACACCGGAGATTGAGAAAGCAGTCGAGGACTACATCGCCGAGTCGACGGGCATCAACACGATCCTGCAGATGGAACATCTCGTCAAGATGGTGCGCGACTATGGGTTTGTTCCGGAAGAGAAGATACTCGACGCGCACGGCTACAAGGCGATCTACAACGATCGGTTGATGGTGCGCGTGAAGGAACGCATCGCTCGCTTGCAGACCGGTGATTTGCCCGTGGGAGAAGTGGTCGTGAAGGGTTCGCTGGAATTTGTGAAAGCGCTCTACGACCGGGGGCTGGAGATGTATATCTTCAGCGGCACCGATATTGAAGACGTGCAGAACGAGTCGAGGCTCGTTGGCGCGGCGCAGTATTTCACAGAGATTTGGGGAGCGCTCCGCACCTACCAGGAAAGCAACAAAGAGAAGATCATCAAGAACATCATTGCGCAGCACGACCTGCACGGCACCGAAGTACTGGTGGTCGGCGATGGGCCGGTAGAGATTCGCTTGGCTCACGAGCATGGCTGTGTTTCCGTGGGTGTTTGCTCGGATGAATTGCGCGGGTATGGCTGGAACGAAGAAAAAGTGGATCGTCTCACGAAGGCAGGCGCGGATATACTTGTCTCGGACTTCAGCGAAGTGGAGCCATTGATCGAGTATCTGTTTCCGTCATAGGGTAGGGACTCCGTCCTTGCCCGCCAACCGGTAAGGAGTCATTCCCTATGGGATTGGAGCTCACGGAACTCATCATGGCCGTCGAAGAAGAGTTCGACGTCCGGATGGATAACGACGGGTTTATCGACTATCGGACCGTAGGTAGTCTGTATGCGTGGATCTGCGATCAGGTTGCGACTCGTCCTTATCACAAGTGCCGCAGGCTTGCCTCATTCTTGAAAACCCGCTCAGCCTTAGCCGAAATCTCGGGGAAGAGTACACGCGAGATCTCGCTGGACACACCACTGGAGACACTGGTTCCGCGAAGGAAAAGACGTAAGGCGTGGAAAGAACTAGAGATGTCGCTCGGCCACGGACTGCCGCAGTTGGCACGGCCTCGCCTTATTGACTGGCTGAACGCTGGTTTAACTCTGGTCTTTGCGCTGACACTTATGCCAATAGCCATTGTTATAATCGCTACGGCAGGTTCTTTCTGCGAATTCGTTGGCGGCCTATTCGTAGGCCTCCTGATTGTCGCATTCTGCACACCGTTGTTTTTGTTAATTCTTGATGAACTCACGCTTCCGTTCGCGCGCTATGTGCCTTCCAGTTGCATAACGACCCGATCTGTAGTCATCAACAGCACTCGAAGCGAACTTGCCGTCCCCGTGCAGGAAAGAGACGATCAGGAAATTTGGACCACGCTCATTTACATGATCGCTACGAAGCTGGACGTTAAGCCGGACATGCTGACCCCCGAGACAAGGTTCATAGAAGACCTCAACGCAGGATGATGGCAATGCCACGACTTGAAGGCATTCTTGAGACGTGCGTCTACGCTGCCGATCTGGAAGCGGCGGAGCATTTCTATTGTGACGTGATTGGCCTTGAAGTCTATGCGAAGATGGAAGGGCGTCACGTCTTTTTCCGTTGTGGTAAAGGCATGTTTCTTGTGTTCAATCCCGAAGCGACATCCGTGGAGGGGACGCCCTTTCCGGTGCATGGCGCGACGGGGCCGGGGCATGCCGCGTTTGAAGTGAAACCGGAAGCGCTGGAATCTTGGCGGGTGCGCCTGAGTGAAGCGGGCGTGCGTATCGAAACGGAAATCGACTGGCCCAACGGTGGCCACTCGATATACTTCCGCGACCCCGCCGGTAACAGTATTGAGTTGGCCACGCGGCAAACGTGGTCGTGAAAGCATAAACGCAAGGCAATCCTGGGAGACGGACCATGTTGAATCGCATCCGGAGAGATCTGTTCTGTCTGGCCTCGTTGGCAATCGTCGCGTCCATGATTCTCACAGGCGCATCTCACGCGCAGGAGGAAACCAAAGAGCAACGCGACGCGCGCATGGCATGGTGGCGCGAAGCCAAGTTCGGCATGTTCATCCATTGGGGACTCTACGCGGTTCCGGCGGGTGTTTGGAAAGGCAAACCCGTGGAAAGTGCGGGTGAATGGATCATGTTCAACGGAAAGATCCCTGTCGCCGACTACGAACCGCTCATTCACGAGTTCAATCCCGTTAAGTTCAACGCGGACGAATGGGCAAAACTGGCGAAAGATGCGGGGATGAAATATGTCGTCATCACGAGCAAGCACCACGACGGATTCTGTCTATTCGACAGCGCGCTCACGGACTACGATGTCATGAGTACGCCGTTTAAGCGCGACATCATGAAAGAGCTGTCCGATGCGGTGAGACGCGAAGACATGACCATGTGCTGGTATCACTCCATTCTCGACTGGCATCACCCCGATTATCTTCCGCGCGGGGAAGGAAGCCCACGCCCGTGGGATACGCGTCCGAAAGATGGGGCGGATCTGAACCGGTACATCGACTATATGGAAGGTCAACTCAAAGAACTGCTCACCAAGTACGGACCCATCGGCATCATTTGGTTTGACGGAGGTTGGGAACACAAACCGGATGAGTTGCGTTCCAACGAAGTCGTCTCCATGATTCGCGGCATACAGCCCAATATCATCATCAACAACCGCATTCAGATTCCGCAGGACTACGACACGCCCGAGCAGTACATTCCGCCAACGGGCATTCCCAATCGCGATTGGGAAGTCTGCATGACGATGAACGACACGTGGGGGTACAAGTCCGGCGATGCGAATTGGAAGTCCAAGGAAGATCTGATCCGGAAGTTGATCGACATTGTAAGCAAGGGCGGCAACTTTCTGTTGAATGTGGGGCCGACTGCGGAAGGTCTGATTCCGGAGGCGAGTGTCGAGCGATTGAAGGCGATGGGGGATTGGATGCGTGTGAATGGCGAGAGCATCTACGGCACGACCGCGAGTCCGTTCCGGCGATTGCCGTGGGGCCGTTGCACAAGCAAGCCCGGCGTTTTGTATCTTCACGTGTTCGATTGGCCGTCCAGCGGGGAACTTGTTGTGCCGGGGCTGACGAACGCGGTGAAGAAGGCCGATCTGCTGTCCGACTCAGAACACGCGCCACTCAAGACCGTGAAGGGAGACGATCGCGTTACCGTGCATGTGCCAGCGGCGGCACCCGACGCGATCGCGTCGGTAGTGGCGCTGGAGATCGAAGGAACGCCGTCCGTGGTGGAGTCGCCGATACTTGCGGGGACAAACGGCGAGTTCGTGCTGCATGCAGTTGATGCGACTATTCATGGCGATACGGCCCGCTACCAGACCGATGGACACAAGGTGGACGACATCGGATTCTGGACCAATCCCGCGGATACCGTGAATTGGACGATTGAAATCGAGAAGGCCGGTTCGTTCGGAATCGAGCTCACTTACTCATGCGAGAACAGCGCCGCCGGAAGTCAGTTCGCAATACTGCTTGATGACCAGCAAGTCGCCGAAGGTTCCGTCGCGGGAACAGGTACCTGGAAGGATTACAAAGCGGTGGCATTGGGCAAGACGGACATCCCGGCAGGCAAGCATACGATCACCATCAAGCCAGAGAAAATGGCAAGCTATGCGGTTATGAATGCTCAGAGCATACGACTGAAGCCCGAGTAGAAATAGAAGCTAGGTGCTGTCGGTCCAATCCCAACAGCACACGTTTTCCAGGGGTCCTCGCAGGGCGACAGCCGCCGCAATACCGTCGTCCATTGGCAGAGCGCATAGATTCCAATTCGCCGCTTCGTTGGGATCGCCTTTGACATTAAGCAAGCGAGCCGGTTCGCCGGGCGCCAACGTTACATCGAACGAATCCAGCGGGCAGGATAGTCCTTCTCCCCGCGCCTTGATGTAGGCTTCCTTGCGCGTCCAGCAGTTCAAAAAACCTTGTTCCTGCTGGTCAGTGGGCAGATTGCGCAGCGCTCCCGCTTCGCGCGCGGAGAAGAAGCGATTCGCAATACGCTGACCGGCGAAGTCGCGCCGGCGCGCTTCCACATCGACGCCAATCAGCCCTTCTTTTGTAACCGCAATTAGAGCCAAACCACCGGAGTGCGCGACATTGAATTGCGGCGGCCCATCGCCCTTCAAGGAGGGTTTGCCGTGGGTGCTGTACTCGAATTCGAGCGATTGGGCTTCAATGCCGGTGTATCGCGACAACGTCATGCGAAGTGCCGCGCGCGTAACGACGTACTGCGAGCGTCCCGATTCGAAATGGAATCGATCCGCGCGCTCACGTTCGTCTTCATTGAGGACGGATAGAAACGAGTCCTGCCTGGCGGTAAAGCGTTCGAATACCACACGCCACACGTGAACATCGCCAACGACAAGCGTGAGTTCGTTGGGAGGCTGTTGCCAAGTGTCGTCTATGTGCATGGGTATGCGCCTTGTACGAGTAGATATCTCTTGCGGACCAAGTATCGCTTAAGGCGTATCGCGATAGTCAACTTTCCGCTCGTCCAGGCGGACATTGTCTTTTGTCATTCTAGATACAGCGGGGAAAGTGGCAGAGAAACACGTCCTTGAAGCCATGTTTTACGTCCGCCTCAGGCGAACCCCTAAGAAGCAGACTACTAAGTTGCTTTCGCCCTTACAGGGCTCACGTTGGGCGTGGGCTGGAACCTGGGGTATCGATTCGCGTTTGGGACGCGAATCTCACCCCAGGCTGGAGTCTGTCGTGCCTATGGCACTCCGGAGAAGGCACCACGTGAGTAGTTGGAGAAATGGAACTGGGCATCCTGCCCGATACTGAGTGCGGGATTCCCACTTAGCTGTTGTCTCTTCCACCAATTACCGTTCACGCAGGGTCCGTCGCTCCTGAAGGATACGGCCTTCTTCTTGCCGTGTTTCTAAGGACTGAATCGAAGAATTTGGAGGAAACAGATGTGACTTAAGCCAGATTCTTCGTCCGCCGCAGGCGAACTCAGAATGACAATAGCGCGAGACGTCGGATGTCTCGCCCTACAACTGTTTCGATTGCGCCTCGTCGAGGCACCGGTTGATGGCCGCCGCTGTATCGTCGATGTACGGTCTCGCCAAGAGCACGACGTGATTCCCAGGGACGGGGACCGCTTTGACTCGACCGGGTGCGATGCGTTCCCAGCCGAGCGTGGGATCGTTCCACATCTCGCGGACCTTTGGCTGCTGTTTGGCAACCAGCACCGTGATTTCGCCGGGATAGGGTCCCGCATTGTAGTTGTCGCGCGCGTGGATATGAATGTTGAGCAACTGCATCACGCGACGCGTCATCGACAAACGAATCATATTGAGGCGGGAATTGGCTTCGACCACGCCCGCGATCTCCGAATGGCTGATGAAGTATTGGCGCAACGCGTCGTTCCACGCCCAGTTTGCGTATTCGCGGATGCTTGGGCCTTCCTGTCCACCAGTCTTCTTTCGGCGAAGCAACGTCGCAAAGACGAGATAGATGCCGTCGCGAATATAGGGCAATGTAAACGGAGCACCCACAACCACGGTGTAAATCTGAGTGCCCAGCATTTTCAGGCGGTGCATCAGACCCTTGTTTCGCGATGCGCGCGATGTCGGAATCTCCGTATCGATGAGACATAGCATAGCGACCTGGTCGCCCGCGCGCAGGAACTGCTGCGCGATCTCGAATGCGAGGGTGCCGCCAAAGGACCAGCCTGCAAGGTAGTACGGACCTTTCGGTTCGATGCCGCGAATAATCTCCACGTACCGCGCGGCCATGTCCTCCGTCTTGGCTTGCTCCACGTGCTCCGCTTCGAGCGCGGGATCCTGGATGCCGTAACAGGGTTGATCCGCATCAAAGTACGGGATCAAAGCATAGTACGGAAACACGAGTCCGCCCGCTGGATGTATCAGGAACAACGGTGGCTTTGAACCGACCGGCTTTATGGGCACAAGCGTATCCGAAGGAGTCTGTTGAGACTTCGGCTTGATGTTCTCGTTCGGCAATTCATAGTCGAATTCGGGCGCGATGCGCCGCACGAATCCGCCGAGGGGCCTTCCCAGATCGATTTTGCGCCACACCTCGCCAAGCTCAGATTCAATGCTCTTGTGCAAGTGAAAACGAGGATCGCCGGTCGGCCGAGATTCTGCGTAGATGCCGTCGGTCATCCGCTTTCCTTCGTACGGCTTCAAGACATTCGGGTCCCAGGGAAGTCCCAGAAACTCGAGCAAGCGGCGCATCACGGCTTCCGGATTCGAGACCAGGTCTTCGTAGCGCACGATGTGGAACCGGCTCGGATCGATTTGTCTTCCGAATCGCAACGCGTTGCTATTGCTCAAGGCCCACACGTGCTCGCCGACGGCAATGGGATCTAGTTTGTCGGCACCCATGAGTTTGTCGAGGCGGATGCGAACGTACGACTCGATCATCGAGTAGGGGTGACGCACCAGATGGACGTATTTCGCCCCATCGAACAACAACTCACCGCGCTCAAGCGTCTCGATATCCGCTGCATACGACGGAGACTTGTCGACGATTATTCGGCCATTCGCGGCTTGCTGCAACTGCGCGTACACGTCCTGAATCGGAACGTCCTGCTGCGTCATTTCGTCGATCAGACGCTTACCAGCATCAGCGTCCAAACCTTTCAATTCCATGAACGCGCGCTGCACGCCTTCGTCGAGATAACTCATACCAAGTGCTTCGGCGCGTTCCTTCATCGATGCAAAAGGCAGAAGATGAAGTTCAGGCGGACAGAACAACTGGGGATGTCCGGCAAGCATGACGCGTAGGAGCGTCGAACCGGCGCGGGGCGTCGATAACAGGAACACCGCGCCTGGGATCTTCTTCGACGGAGCGACTGCCGACGCTTTGATTTTAAGCGAGCCGGACCCGGCTTGAAGCGCCTTCTGCACTTCGCGCGCGTCTGACGCGGCATCCGCGGCGGGCCTGACTTGACCGGTCGCACGCTCCACTTCGCCCGCAAGATATTGGGCAAGCGCGCGCACGTTGGGCCGGTCGAAGATCTCGCGCGGATAGATATGGAAACGGAACTCGCGCTCGATGCTCTTCAGCAATTCCATAGCCATGAGCGAATCGAGACCCAGTTCCATGAAGTTCGCGTCTTCGCGAATGGAAGCAGCGTCAATCATCAGGATTCGCCCGAGATGTTCCTTGAGATACGACTCAAGCTGCGATTGACGTTCGCTTGCGGACGCGCTCGCCAGCTTGGCGAGCAAGCCTGCAGATTGAGACGAAGAAAGCTGCGGCATGGCGGCAGGCGATTTGCGCGCGGCCCTCTTGGCGAAGGTGTCTAGGAGAGGACTGGGCGATTCGCCGCCGAATGCCTGAAAGAAGCGAGACCAGTCGATTTGCAGCACTGTGACTTGCGGTGAATCAAGTAAAAGTGCCGCTTCGAATGCTCGCACTCCCACTTCCGGTCGAAGGAACTCTACGCCGGGCATGTTCTGGCGCGACTGTTCATCCAAATCCGCAACCATGCCCACTTCGGCCCACGGCCCCCAATTGATGCTCACGGCGGGCAGACCGGCGGCGCGGCGCGCGTGCGCCAGCGAATCCATGAATGCATTGGCCGCGGCGTAGTTGCTCTGACCGGGAGAACCGAAAACGGAGGTCCCGGAGGAAAACAGAACGAAGAAATCGAGCGAAGCGTCAGCAAACGCACGGTGCAAGGCAAGAGTGCCATCTACCTTTGGCCGCATGACGGCGCGTAACGTATCGTTATCGGAGTTTATGAAGCTTTGATTCTTCAGCACGCCCGCTGCATGCACAACACCTTTGATGGTCAATCCGGACTCTTCACGGAACGCACGCAACATCGCATCCAACGCGTGTTGGTCGCCGATGTCGCACGACGGCGTATATACCTTTACTCCGAGCGCCTCCAGCGATTGAATGGCGTCCACTCGCGCACGCGCATCGGAACCAGGTTCCAGTTGCGGCCACAGATCGCGAGCAGGGAGTGGCGTACGATTGACAAGCAATAGGTGGTGCGCGCCGCGTTCAGCCATCCACTTGGCCACACGCAAGCCGATTCCGCCCAAGCCGCCCGTCACCAAGTACGCCGCGTTTGCGTCGAACGTGCGCGACAAAGGTGCCTTTGTGGCGTTGGCGCAGGACGTAAGCCGTGCGACAAATCGCGTGCCATCGCGCAGTGCCATCTGATCTTCGCCTTCCGCGCTTAGCACAGCGTCAATTAGATCGCTCGCGGCCGCTCCGGCGTCAAGGTCAATCAGTCCACCCCAGAATTCAGGATGTTCGGCGGCCAGACTCCGGCCGATGCCCCAAACGGATGCGGACGCGAAGTCAGTCGATTCACCCGCAACACTCTGGGCATTTCGCGTGGCGAAATAGACACGGGGTGGCGTGGGGGGACGCACGTTGGCGAGGGACTGCACAAGCAAGGTCGCCGAAAGGCTGGCATGCATTGCATGAAGTGCCGAATTATCGGTGGCGCTCGACGCAGGCAAACATAGTATTCGGTCTATGGGCCTTTTTAGTGCCTCACCGCATTCTCGGATCACCCGCTCGTAGTCTGACGCGTTGTCCGCGCGAATGGTCCACTCATTCGCGTTGTGCGCGAAGGCCTCGCCAGTTCGCACAATAGCGCATTGTCCGCCTCGATTGAGGATGCAATCGGAAGCCGATTTCGCCGCATCAACCTCGTTCGCGAGAATCATCCACGAGTCCGAAGACTTCGAGACAACAGGCATTGACTCGCTTTCCGAAGTGTCCGCCGATGCGCGCGCGAGGATGACTGTCTGCTTCGTCATGTCGACGCCGGCGATATTTTCGGGTGGCATAGCGACAACGTCTGAAAAACCTTGGGCGCGCAGGACCTGCATCCAGCGGGTCGGGTGGAGCAGCGCATGGTTTGGACGCAGCGTAGTGTCGGTAAACTTCCACCACCCTTCGGTAAGTCCAAACGTAAGATCGAGCCAACGGATGGGCGAAGTGCCTTCCAACAGAATCATCAAGCCGCCGGGAGCGAGCAGTTTTCGCGCGTTCGCAAGCGTACGCGACAAGTCGGCGGTGGCATGGAGTACATTGGCCGCCACGACGACATCAAACTGATGAGAAGAGAAACCTTGGGTCACGGGGTCGGATTCGATATCGAGCAGCGCATAACGCATGCACGAGTGCGAGGCGAACTTTTTCTCAGCACGCGCAAGGAACATGCTCGACATGTCGGTGAATACATATTCGCTGGCGTCTGGTAAAGCGCGGAGCACGTAAGAAGTGGTTCCGCCGGTACCGGCGCCAATCTCAAGCACACGCACAACCTTGTTCTTTGGCAAGCGCTCAAGCGCGCGGGTAATCGTCTCTTGGACCAGCAAGTTGTAGACGCGCGCGAACGGAGACTGCTCGTACAGGCGTTCCGCCTCGTCGAATGAACCGCCTGGGAAAAGCACCTGCAACGGGTCGGCCGTGCCTTTCAATACATTGGCGAGGTTCGCCCCGCATCGGCCCAGCATCGTCAGTTCGGTTTCCGAAACGGAATAGGCACGCAACGTTTCTGCATGAATCCGCGTGGAAGGAGCCGCAGCGATGGGTTTATCGACAACAAAGTCTTCGCCATCGGCGCGCAGAAATCCTTCTTCGGCGAGGATCTCAAGGAGCCGTTTGAAAAGGCGCGCGTGGAGAGGAACAACACCCAAGCTCGCGGACAGACTCGCCGCAGAGAAACGTTCGCCGGGTCCGGGATTCCAACCGAGTTGTCCGAGCGCCTCGACGATATAAGACAGACTTAGGGACTCAAGCGCATCGTTTACGCCCGCAATCGTTGCTAACTGATGCTCCTCGACCAAACGGGCCGCGTGCGTGTCGACGGCGTGCTTGATAGTCTGAGGTTCGGGCACAAAGTCGATTGGACGTCGAATGGGCATTCTGTCCAAGTTGGACTTTGGCCGCCATTGGATTTCGTAAAGAAGGTCCGCCACCGGCGTATCCGGTGCTGTGTCTGGCTGGGGAGCAGCCGTAGTGTCCGCGGACACCTGCTTGCGCGGAACATCGAGCCAATGACGCTTGCGCTCAAAGGGATAGGTCGGCAACGCCACTCTCTTCGGATTCGCGCTCGCATAGAAGCGCTTCCAGTCAAAGCGCGCGCCACGGACGTAGAGTTCAGCAACGCCGTCGATGACAGAAGCCCATTCCTCCTGCCCCTTCTTCAGAGACGATATCCAGACAAGACTGTTGTTCGACACACACTTCTTGCCCATGCCGATGAGAACCGGTTGCGGTCCCACTTCGAGCAGAACCTGGACGCCCGCATCGTTGAGGGCGTTCATGCCATCGGCAAACTGCACCGCCTGTCGCACATGATTGCGCCAATACATGGCGTCGTACCGGAACGACGAGTCCACGAGCTTACCCGTCAGGTTAGAGATAACAGGAATCTTCGGAACGTCGAACTGCAACCGGGCGGCGGTAGATTCAAACTCGTCGAGCATCGGCTCCATCAACGGCGAGTGAAACGCGTGTGACACGACGAGCTTTCGATTGGCGATGCCTTTCTCTTCCAGCGCTTTGAGCACGGCATCAACACTGTCGCCCGCGCCGGACACGACGGTATTCTTGGGACCGTTTGCGGCGGCGATGGACACGCGATCGCGGTAGGGTTCGAGAACGGCGGCTACGGTGTCGCGATCGGACATGACGGCAGCCATGGCCCCGCCAGCAGGCAGCGCTTGCATCAGACGGGCGCGCTCGGCGATGAGGCGAAGTCCGTCGGGCAGGCTCATCGCGCCTGCAATGCAGGCCGCCACGTATTCGCCAACGCTATGGCCCAGAACAAAGTCGGGGACGATTCCCCACGACATCCACAATCTCGCCATCGCGTATTCGAACGCAAAGAGAGATGGCTGCGTGAACGCGGTCTCGTCGATAGGCGAGGACTCGCCCTCCTTGGGATGCATGACCGACAAGAGGGGCCGCGTCAAATACTTCTGAAGAATCTCGTCACACTCGAGCAGGGCCTCGCGAAACACAGGCTCTAGCTCGAACAATTGGCGGCCCATGCCAGCAAACTGTGCGCCCTGCCCCGTAAACAAAAAGGCGATCTTCGGCGATTCAGAACGCTTGGTTTCTCCGATGAATACTCCCGTGCTCTTTCCGCTCTGTGCATACGCGGCGAGGCGATCGGACAGTTCGTGCGTCGTATCGGCAACTACGGCGATACGGTGGTCGAAGCTAGCGCGGCCCGAATTGGCCGTCGCGCACACATCGGCGACCGAGGACGACGGGTTCTCGCTAAGACATTCGGCGTATCGTTGCGCAAGGGCCTTCAGCGCCGTATCGGTTTGCGCAGACAACGCCAACACGCGGCGACGCGGGCCAGACTCGGTGGTCTCACGCGAATCCGGGAATTGCTGCGGGGGCTCTTCAAGTATGACGTGCGCATTGGCCCCGCCAAAACCAAATGAACTCACGCCCGCAAACCGCCGGTCATTGCCGCGCGCCCAGACCTGAGGCGAGGTCACGATTTCAATGGGAGTGTTGTCGAGTTTGATAAGCGGATTGACCTGCTTCAGGTTCAAATGACTCGGAATCATGCCGTGCTTGAGAATAAGGGCCGTCTTAATCAAACCAGCCACGCCGGCGGCCGCTTCCAAATGTCCGATATTGGTCTTCACGGATCCAAGCAAGCAGCGCTGGTCTCGGCCCCGGCCCGGGAGCAGGACGGCCTTCAGCGCATCGACCTCAATCGGATCGCCGAGCGAGGTGCCGGTTCCGTGGGCTTCAACGTATCCCACTTGACCCGGTTCGATGCCTGCGTTGGCCAAGGCTTGCCGAATCACGGCCTGCTGAGCGAGGCCGTTGGGCGCCGTAAGGCCATTGCTGCGGCCATCGTGATTCACGGCGGTACCGCGAATTACGGCGATGACCGTGTCGCCATCGGTTTGCGCATCGGCGAGACGCTTGAGTATGACGACGCCGCAGCCTTCACCGCGCACGTAGCCGTCGGCGGAGGCATCGAAGGTCTTGCACTTGCCGTCTGGCGACATCATGCGGGCATGGGAAAAGACCATATTGACTTCAGGCGACAGCAGCGCGTTGACGCCCCCCGCGATGGCGAGGTTGCATTCGCCAAGGCGCAGACTGATTGCCGCGTTGTGGATGGCCACAAGCGAAGAAGAGCATGCGGTGTCCACCGCGTAGCTTGGACCGCGCAGGTCCAGGAAATAGGAGATACGATTTGGGGCGAGGCTGTGCGCGTTCCCGGTACCGGCATACGCGTCCACGTGGGCCACGTCGCTGAATTGACGCTGCGAATAATCGTTGGAACTGATGCCGACGAAAACGCCCGTGGCTGAGCCCGCTAGCGAATCGGGCGCGATGCCCGCATGTTCGAGGGCCTCCCAGGCCGTCTCCATAAGCAGGCGTTGCTGGGGATCCATGCGCGCAGCTTCTCGCGGCGACACGCCAAAGAATGACGCATCGAACTGATCGATGGCGTCGACAAATCCGCCCCGCCGCGTGTACATCTTCCCGGGCGTGGCAGGATCGGGATGATACAACGAGTCGTTGTCCCAGCGGTCTGCGGGCACATCGCGAATGGCATCGCGTTCGTCGCAAAGGAGCTTCCAGTATTCGTCTGGACCCGATGCGCCGGGGAACCGGCAACCGATGCCGACTATGGCAATCGGTTCGTTCAATGACTTCGTACGAGGTTCCGCCGGGGCGGGGCTTTCAAACGTTTGCGTCTTGCCGTTTCCGCCCGCATCCAGTTCGGCGAGGTAACGCGACATGGTCTCAATGGTCGGGTATTCCCATAGGATGGTTGGCGATAGCCGATGGGTGAGCCAATCCTCAAGGTCCCCGGAAAGGGTCACGGCGTCGCGCGAGGACAATCCCAGGCTGTCAAATGACTCACGTGGATCAATGGCCGATTTGTCGATACCGAGTTCTTCGGCAAGACGCGACACAAGCCATTCTTGAATGACCTCTTTGGTCTTCACGATGAATATAAACTCCACCAATGCGCGGAAACGCGCGAAGACAGGCTAATCATGCGCACGCGGGTCATGGCGCCATGCGACGCACCCACGCGCCGCCTCACTCGCAGGCTACCACCCGATGCACCCCATCGAGAAAAGCCGACCGGCACGCTTGCCGCTGGATTTTCCCGCTGGTTGTCTTGTGAATACTTCTTGGTTCGATCAGGCATACTTTAAACACACGGAGGTCGTGACACTCCGAAACTGCCCGGCGAATCGCCGTAATGACTTCCTTCGGCTCCACCATCCCCTGGGTCTGGCCGCTGTCCGCGGAAGCCGATACGTCGCGCTGGACGGTTTCAGCCACTTCGCTGACGACGATGAGACGTTCCTGGCCGCCTTCCTCAATGGAAAAGGCGGCGCAACACCCCGGCCGCACGGCCGAATGGCTGAGTTCGACGGTCCGCTCAATATCCTGGGGATAGTGGTTGAACCCATCGATGATAATCATATCCTTAATGCGGCCCGTAACGAAAAGATAGCCGTCTTTCATGAAGCCCAGGTCGCCGGTCCGCAGGAACGGTCCTTCACCGGAGTCGGCTAGACAAGCCTGGAAGGTTTCCCGCGTATCCTCCGCGCGACGCCAATACCCCTGTGCGACGGTCGGGCCAGCTACCCAAATCTCGCCGACGGTATCGGGGGTACACTGAAGGCACGATTCCGGATCGACGATAATGACCCGTGTATCCTTGGAAGGACGCCCGCAACTAACCAGCACGCGAACACCGGGCCCCGGCTTCTGTGCCTCGACGGCGCGGTGCCGCTCCAGCTCATCCGATTTGATGGGCAGAAACGTCGGACCTTCCTCGTGCGAGGTCTGGGATACCTCAAGCGTCGCTTCCGCCAAACCGTAACCGGGCGTAATGGCACGCCACCGGAATCCGCACTGCTTAAAGGTGTTGTAGAACCGTTCCAGCGTTTCGGGGCGAACCGGTTCGGCTCCGTTTCCGGCCGAACGCCAGCTACTCAGGTCAAGCACGTCCCGCTGTTCGGGGGTAATTTTTCTCACGCACAGGTCGTACGCGAAGTTCGGAGCCACACTTGTGGTAGCCCGAAACTTGGAAATAGCGCGCAACCATCGGTAAGGACGTTGCAGAAACGCCATCGGAGACATGGAGTAGCAGGGATAGTCTTTGTATAAAGGATGCAGCAGACTGTGGATGAGGCCCATGTCGTGGTACGTTGGCAGCCACGTTACAAGGCAGTTCTCTTCCGTGTCGTCGAAATACCGGCTCATGTCGTGCAAGTTGAAGAGGAGATTTCCGTTGCTGACCATCACGCCTTTGGGATTGGCCGTGGAGCCGGAGGTGTACTGCAGAAAGGCGATGTGGTCCGGCATGATCGTGGGGTCTTCCCACGCTTCCGCGAGCTTGGGATTCACCTTGTCGCTCGCAATCCACCGGAGTGTAGAAAGACTTGGGTCCGCGTGCGCCAGGGCCTGCTCCATGTTCAGGAGGGCCGCGCACGTCAGGGCCACGGACGGCTGTGCGTCGTCAACGATGACGCGGAACCGTGGCAACGTACGCTTCAAGCGCGAAGGGTCGGGCGGATAGACGGGTACGGCCAACACACCGGCATACAAACAGCCGAAAAATGCGGATACATATTCAAGCCCGGGAGGGAAAACGAGCAATGCGCGATCGCCAGGTTTGCAGAACTCCTGCAGCGTCGCAGCGATGGCGCGCGCTTGCGTATCCAATTGCGAATACGTGAGGGAAGAACCAATCTCTTCGCCGTCTGTCAAGAAGGTATAGATGGTTCTGTCGGGACGCCTTAGCGCCCGTTGACGCAGGAGGTCAACCATCGAAACGGCGGAACATTCGATCTGCGACAGCCAGGAACTCCGGTTAGCGGTCTGTTTGTCCGCGTGTGAGGGGAACGGGCGTACGTCGGTATGAGTCCAGTTCTTTTGAGTCATCCATCACTCCCTAAACAAACCACGCGATCGATTGGCTATGTTCTTCATGAGAACAATCGGCGCACATTCTTCAGTGACATCGATATGCGAGATTGTTTCACTCATGCTCCCAAACTCAATAGCAGATGTCGCCACCATCGACTCCGCGATTCGCTCGATTCTCAACCGGGGCTTCCGGCCGCGAGAACGGGCAAACCTACCTTGCGATCCTGAATGGACTTGGGCCTCGCGCCGACAAAACACCTTCCGGTGTACAGACTTACGCAAAAAGGAACTGGTTTCAGCCGGCGCCTTCCCCACCACCTCGCCCCTGTACGTCGAAGACAATACCTAACTTACCATTGGCAAAGCGTTTACAGGGTTCGAGTGCGCAAGCATCACAAGATTACCATCCTGCTATCGGAAATACAAATTAGGAGTGAGGCTATTACACATTTCGCGGATTGGTACGGGTGTGGCCCGGAGTATGCGGGACAGTTAACTTGAACTCGTGAGTTCAAATGAGGGGAATCGCTGTGAGGTCGGGCGCTATCGCTGAAGGCAGAGCGCACGATAGGCCTCATCGTCGGCACATATGTATGGAATGCCGATATCAGCTACGACGACGTGACCAAGATATGGATGGGCGGCCGGGTTTAGAAAGCCGCACTTGGGAAACTGGAACGTGACGGTGGTATGGGCGCGAATGCAGCACCCCAGGCATTCGCCGGTATCTGCGTCAAGACCTGAAGGTAAGTCCACCGCGATAGTTGGCACGCCGGGCCAAGTTTCGATGGCGGCTCGGAATACACCTCGTACTTCTCCCTTGACGCCCGTTCCGAGCATGGCGTCAACCAATACGGCACAATCACGCAGACCCGCGACGGCGTTCCGCGTTTCTTGCTCGTTTTCGGCAGCCTCCAAATGTCCCCCCAAGCGCAAATAGGCCTGAAGAAACGTGGCGGCATCGCCGGTGACTGCCTCCGGCGAAGTCAGTAGAACGACGCGTGTGTCCAGACCCGCCAGCAGAGCAAGTCGCGCGACGACGAACCCGTCCCCACCGTTGTTGCCCTTGCCGCACACAATCCCAACGGGACCTCGCTGGATCTCGCGGAAGACAGCAGCCCCGGCGTTGTTCATGAGGACAGCGCCGGGGATACCCAGTTCTTCGATACTACGCCGGTCCGCTTCTCGCATCTGCGCAGCCGTGAGATGAGTCAACTTCTCCCCCACGTTCGTCAGGTCTTCACGCGCACCGTATAGGTGAGCTTGGTTTCGCCGTCCTTGGGTACCGGCAGGCTAAAGACGGCGGTATTCGCATCCTTCTTGGTGAATTCGTGTGACTTCGCCTGAATGGACCAGTCCCCCACCATCGGTTCAACGACGTCTACCACAATGTCTTGGTCCTTGTGATTACGCAGGGTGATTTCAAAGGACGACTGCGTGAGATTGGGAGCCAACTGCTGGAAGTCGGTCTGGACGCGTTCCGCAACGATGTCGAACGCGTTGCCAAGCTTAAGTCGAATGGTCTCGTCTTTCGGAGTGTGCTCAATGCGATCCTCACCCGCAAATTGAAGCATACCCTCTTTGTCGGCCTGGTACACGCGCATGGTGCCGGCAGGCAGGGGCATACCCAACTGATTCGCCTCTTTATTGTCGAATTCGAGGTATGTCTCCACCTTTTGCTCGGGAAGCGGACCAAATTTAGTGAAGTAGAATTCCGGCTGTCCGCGGTATTCGTACTTCTTGACGGACTTCGCGCCACTCGCCTGCAATAGGTTGAGCTGCTTGGTTTGGTTCTGCTTGATAGTCGTCTTTCGCGGGAAGGTGTAGAGGTGGTATTCGGCAAAAGACTCTTCAGTAGGCTGAACACTGCGCGCCAGACCATCACTGTTCAAATCGAAGACCAATCCACCGCTTGGGTCTTCAGGTATCCGTACTACGTTCACCTCGCCTGCGACCAACTTCAACTGGGCATTGTTGTACGTGGCCCCGCTGCTGTTCGTCACTGTCACCCAGCCGGCAAGATCGAGGTTCGCGGCATCCTCGGAAAGGGTCAGCACGTAATCGGCCTGCCAGGTAAAACCTCCGGTTAGATAAGTGACCTCGACCGTCTGCTCAGATTGATCATTGTCCAGCAGCCAGATGAGCGATGGTTTACTGATCAATTCCTCGGGGATATCCGGCAAGACCACGGTACCGGGATGCCCGAGGTAGATTTCGTCGTTGACCTTGTAGACAGGTCCTTCGTTTACGCTCAGCAATTCGGCTTCGACGTCGCTTACGCGAATCTGGTTGTCGAAGTTCTGCAAACGCACCGGCTTGCCCACGTACTTCTCCATAAGTTTCGATGGGCTGATGAGGTCGTATTCGTAGTTTTGCTCCAGCACACGTAGCGACCCCGGCGCGTTTGCGGATTTCAGACTGACGGTCTGAGGACGGATTTGCTGCGCGACGTCGGCGAATCGCAGGGAAAACTCTCCTGGCAGAAGCTTCAACTTTCGGACGTCGCGGACCAATGCCAAGTCATTGTTGTACGCCGTGACGGCTACTTCTGTCTGCTCGGCCAAGGTGCTCTCCGTCGTGTTCAAAGACCCTTTTAGCGGGTCTCTCAATGAACTGGAGAAGGGAGCCGGCGATGATGTGGCGTCTTGACCGTAGCAGATGCTCACGCCGAGCATAACGGCGACCATCGACAACCTCAGATATTGCATACAAAGTGATCCTTTCGGAGCGTTGCGCTTGCCGCTTCAGAAGTTACCATTTCACACGCGCTGTGTAGGTGAGTTTCACTTCGCCATCCTTGGGAACCGGCACCGTGAATACCGCCGTCTGCGCGTCTTTCTTCTTGTGCGGAATGCTCGACGTTACGATCTGCCAATCGGACGACATCGGTTCAACAACGTCGACGCTGATGTCAGACTCTTTGTGGTTGCGAATGGTGATCTCAAACGAGGATTCGGTGAGGCGATCGGCGAGTTGTTGGAAGTCGGTTTGAACGCGTTCCGCGACGACATCGAATGCGTTGCCCAGTTTGAGAGTGAGTTTCTCGTCTTTGGGTGTGTGCTTGATGCGGTCTTCACCAGAGAACTGCAGCATGCCTTCGCTGTCTTCCTGGTAAATGCGCATGACGCCGCCGGGCAGCGGGATGCCGAGGCCGTTGGCTTCTTTGTTCTCGAACTCAAGGAATACACCTACCTTCTCTTCGGGCAGCCTGCCTATCGGTGAGCTAAAGAAATGGACTTGCCCGCGATACTCGTATTTCTTGGCGCATTGGATGCCGGAACCGGTCAGCAGCGCCAGTTGCTTCGACTGATTCTGCTTAATCGTCGTGCGGCGCGGCATGGTATAGAGGTGGTATTCCGCGAACGATTCCTCTTGCGGCATCGGCGGGGCCATGGCCGCCTCAGCCATTCTCGCGCCCTTAGCCATCATTGGCACGGGCGGAGGTTGAGCGATGTTGACATCGCCTGCCACTAATTTCAGCTGCGCATTGGTGAAGGTCGCGCCGCACTGGTTGTCGAGAGTTACCCAACCGGAGACGTCGAGCGATTTCTCGCTTTTGGCAAGCGTAACAACATAATCCGCTGTCCATGAAATGCCGTTGGTGAGGTAGTTGACTTGGAGTGTCTGGTCCGTGCCCTGATTGGCGAGAAGCCAGATCAACGAGGGCTTTGCGATCAGGTTTTCGGGAATTTCCGGCAAAACGACATTACCCGGATAGCCCAAGTAGATCTCGTTGTTGACCTTGTAGACAGGTCCCTCGTTGACACTCAGCAGATCGGCTTCCATCTGCTCGAAGTTGACCTCATTGCTGAAGTTGATGAGTTTCACACGCTTCCCGACGAACTTCTCCATGAGTTTCGAAGGGCTGATCAGGTCGTATTCGTAGTTCTGCTCGAGGATGGCGACCGAACCCGGCGCGGAAGTCGAGCGCAGTCCGACTGTCTGCGGCTGGATTTGTTGCGCCACATCCATGAATTGAAGGCTTACTTCGCCGGACGGAAGTTTCACATCACGCGTATCGCGAACCAGGGCAAGCCCGTTGTTGTAAATCGTGACTGCCACGTCTTTTTGGTCGGCTTCGGTACTCGTCATCGCAGGAGTGTCGGCAAAGAGGGAGACGCTGGCCGCGAATGCCACGATCCAAATCCCCAAACTACGCATAGTCATATTCCTCCACTATGGGGCAAGCCGTATGCTCGCCCGTTTCATATACCTTTGGACACCAGAACAGACTCAAGGTTCGCGCCGTTTATATGCGCGGCGATCTGCCCTTCCAGGCTTGTGCGCGGGTTCGGATTTCCCCGTGCACTTCCACGCGCTGCAAACCCGGGAGCGAGGCATCAGCTTCATCCGCGCCGGAGGAAGTGATGGCCTTCGCCTCGCTCTTCTTCTCTTCCTTCTTCGTGTTGAGGAGCTTCTCAACTTCCGCAGTCATCTTGTCAAATTCCGCATTATTGTATCCGATGGATTGATAAGCGATGCGCCCGTCTCTGTCGATGACATACGTGCGCGGAATAGACTTCGTGGCGTAACCGCTATACACCTTACGTTCGGGATCAGGGGCGAGGAGAAACGTGAACTTCTTCTCTTCATTGAATTGCTTCATTTCCTCTCGAGTGTGTTCTCGCCCGACAGCCAAGATGATCAAATCCTCCGTTTTGAGACGATTCCACAGTTCTTCCACGTGTGGAAGTTCTGCTTGGCAAGGCCCGCACCAGGTAGCGAAGAAATTGAGGACAACTACCTTGCCCTTCACGGAGGCATTGTCAATTTGTTGCCCATCAAGAGTGGTCAAGTCAAACGGCGGCGCGACGTCACCGACTTTGGTAAGGGTAGCCTCATCCTCCTCGCTGGCAGCAAAAGCAGGGTACGGTACGCACGTCGAAACAAACACGGCTACTGCAATGAGAAATGCGCGCATGGTTTGCCTCCCATCGTAGTGCTCACAGTCGGTCTGACTTATCACGTACACCGGACGATTTCTATTGTACACCTCAATGACACTCGGACGTACAATCACGGTAAGAACGCTTCATGGCCACTTTCGGTTTACAGGTCGCACCTGGACACATAAAAGAAGTGCGGCGTTCGCTCAACAGAGACAAACGCCGCAAAAAAAACGAGTGATGTATGCTAGGCGCGGATCTTGCGCTCCAATTGCCCGACAAGCTGGCTGACTTCGGCAGATTCGCGAATCTCCTGACTGATTTTCTGGCAAGCGTAGATGACCGTGGTGTGGTCTTTGCCGCCGAAGGCCTCGCCTACTTCCATGAGCGAGAGACTCGGAATAAGGTCTTTGCACAGGTACATGGCCACTTGCCTGGGATAGGCCACCTGACGTTGGCGGCTGCGCCCGCGCAAATCGCTGATACGGACATCGAAGTGCTCGGCGACAACGCGCTGAACCGTCTCGATGGTGATCGGCTTCACCTTGTTGCGTCCGATCAGGTCGCGCAACACTTCCTCCGCGAGAGCAAGCGTAATCTTCTGCCCGGTCAACGACGCAAACGCCATCACGGTGACTAGCGCCCCTTCCAACTCACGGATGTTCGTGGTGACGTAGGTGGCGATGTACTTGAGCACTTCAGGCGGCGCAACGATGCTCTCCTGCGCGGCTTTGTTCTGCAAGATAGCGATGCGGGTCTCGAGATCGGGCGGCTGAATATCGGTAACCAGACCCCACTCGAAACGAGAGATGAGGCGTTCTTCAAGCCCGGGGATTTCCTTCGGCTGCCGATCGCTCGAAATGACAATCTGCTTGTGCATGTCGAAGAGCGCGTTAAACGTATGGAAAAACTCTTCCTGCGTAGCTTCCTTACCGGAAATGAAGTGAATATCGTCAATCAGAAGGACATCGACCTTGCGGTACTTGGCGCGGAACCGCATCGTCGACTTCTTTGCGATACTCTCGATGAGCTGATTCGTAAAGTGTTCCGAAGAAATGAATGCGACATTTGCGCTCGGATTACGGCGCACAATTTCCTGGCCAATGGCCTGCATAAGGTGCGTTTTGCCGAGCCCCGTTCCCCCGTAAAGGAACAACGGGTTGTAGGCACGTGCCGGATTCTCGGCCACGGCGCGAGCCGCGGCGTGAGCAAAGCGATTGCCGCTGCCAACTACGAAACGTTCGAACACGTAACGAGGATTGAATCCTTCGATTTTCTGAACGTCTTTTGCCGGCCGCGCGCGATGCGGCGCCGGCGCATCCACGGCAATCGGAGGCAATCCTTCGCCGGTTGGAACAAAGGCCACTTCGCGCAAGTCAGGCGCAACCGCGCCGACACATGCACTGACTGCATCTAAATAGTGATCGCGCAGCCAGTCCGCGAAGAACTGACTGGGCACGGCAATCATTAACTTGCCGTCGTTATAGGATTGAAAACGAGTCTGAGAAAACCAATTCTTGTAACTGTGCTCGTCGAGTATCTTTTGGAGCCGGTCTTGGGCCAATTCCCAGGGGTTCCCCGAAACCGGTCCTACCATCCCAACGTTCTCCTCAGTGGGCAATGCCTGATCCCCTTCCCGCCTTGCCTGCTTCACCTCGACGTGCCATTGGGTCTCGGCGCACCTCACGGTAGCAAAGCTTGAATCACTCACGTTTGTTCCCCTACCCATCGCGCGGCGTCAAGTTTCAGACGCCAACACTTGTCAACCCCTTCCCATCGTCATGCGATCATTATCGGGCACGAGGCCGCGCGCGACAACCGTCTGCCATAGCATCCAGCCGCTCACGCGCGTATCCCATCACCCCACACAGCACCCAGTTCCGCTCCCGATCGCTTATCCACAACTTATCCACAATTCGTCCACAAGCCTGAAAAATCAGGCGATCCGCAAAAAATGGACGTGGAGTTTGCACCATGAACACGGTGCCTGTCAAGGCATAAACTACGACGCGCGAACCCCACGTGTTTTGCGCCGCTGCGCAATGCCAGATTTGTACTGATCAAAGCCCGCATATGTTGAATCGGATTCAATGCGCTCGAATTCGTCGCGGAGGATCGAAGATCTTCGCGCATCGATCTTATTGCGATTGGACCGCGAGAGTGGACAGAGCGATCAATCGCTTTTGCAGGATAGCCGGACCGCCGATGAATTTGGAGGGGGAGGGAGGTACCGCTTCTCGACATGATCTCGGACTGCGCCGTACACAAAGGGAGCATGCCACAACCTCCCGCGTTGAGACACAAAAGACCCTCATAAGCTCGAAAAGTACTGAGGAGTGAAGCTTTCAGATGCCACCGCGAAGACCGGTTTTGTGCGGTGCAGTCGCGACCACTTATTCAAGCGGTCCGCCCCGCGAATAAGCAATGCGCAGTATAGCATCCGATCATGATCTCCGCAAGAAGAATTTGGTTTCACACTTCACCCACTGCAACATTTTTGCGGAGTTGATCTTGCGAAGATGTGGTCAAGTGATTGATGCAATATTGCGTGCGATAGATTCCTTATGTGCATCCGAAATTCTCTCGACCAATCGCGAGTGCGCCATTGAGCGCAGGTCGATAATGAGCCGAATGAGGAGATACACCGCCAGGGCGCGAGCAACGGGTTCTTCGTTTTCGGATTCGTGAAGCGGCTGAAGTTCCGTTCAGCCGTCTACAATTCTTCCACACCTTGTTGCCGGTAGATGACCGCCACTCGCGCGTCATGTACACGCGGCCCTGACACTCGCGACTCCTGCAACATGCTCTTCAATGCGATCCACTAATCGGACGCTTCAGACACTGGTGCAGACTGGGGGATTCCATCTACGCGTCCACTTGATTGATCGCTTTCGCGAGAGGAGTCGCTGGCGAGTAGATTTTTAGATGAGTAACGATGGCCAGGAACTCATGAATACGCGGTCTTCGTTTCCACATGACCAGCACCGCTCTATGACGATTTCTTGCGCAACGGAATCAGCGCGCGGATGCGGGGGTCGCGCAGGAAGAGGCCGCCCCAGATTAGCACGCCAAGCAGGATGGGCATGTGGAATGCTTCTTCGACGCGGACATGTGTGGCGGTTGCGCCGCCGAGGTATCCCGTCAGCAGGATTGCGCCAAGGACCGATGTCTGGGGAATTACGTAGAGGGCCGTGCACGCGAGCTCAACGATCCCGAGCTTGGTTGCCAGGGTGATGGGCCAACCGAGGTGTTCGAAGCCTTTTGCGGCGTCGGGAGGTTGCATGAACTTCATGGTGGCGCTCATGAGCAACATAAGGACGGGCAAGGTGCTCATAATGCGTCCTGCCCAAAGCATCTTCTTTGAGACCGGTGTTGCGGGAGTCTGTGAGTCCATTGAATTCTCCGTTCTATGCCGGCTGAAGACCGGCGCGACTAGCATCACAAGGTATTACGCGACACGCACGCAGAGGGATTCTCTGTTCACCAGCAGCCATGAGAGTAAACCCTAAGATCTGCTCAAAAATTCTGCTAGTTGGTCAAGGGTACCGGTGAAGCCTTTGCGCATGGAGTCGAATCCGCCCTCGAAGGTTTCACATTCTTCTTTGGTTGCGTTGATGGGGATGCCTGTTGAATCGGTAATCGTCTTTCCGTCCTGCTCAGTGAATGCAAGCGTGGATAAGACTTCCAGCGGCCACGTTTCGCTCAAAGGATGCCGCAAGATTGCTCCATTCTTGTCACAGAAGGAGACCACGTAGACAAGCCGCTCGGGAACCGTGACTTCGCGGTACACGAACTTGCCCCACATCTCGAAGCCATTTGGAGCCTTCAGTCCGTATAGAAACGTCCCGCCAGGCCGCAGGTCCATGGTGCAGCCGATCCACTGCATCCCTTTTGGTCCCCACCATTTCGATAGGCAGTCGGGGTCTGTCCACGCCTTGAACACCAGTTCGCGCGGAGCTTCGTAGACTCGCGAATGCTGGAATACCTTGGTCCCGTGGACTTGCTGCGTTGGCTGCAGTATCGGTTCACTCATGCTGATGCTCCTTGGTTAGTCCGCAAGTTGCTCACGTGCAAGACGATGAGGTTATGCTAGTCGTGTATAGCCACCCAGAGTTCCACCTCGCCCATACCCGTTTGTGCATCAAAGCGGGAATCGTATCGTTCGATGAAGGGCGATTGGACTGCTTGGTATCCGGATGCGGGTAGTGCCTTGGTCCATACGCTTTGTATCGACTCCGGCAATCCCGCAATGTGACCACGGTGCGTAAATACTGCATAGCGCTGAGCCGGAATGGTCAGGCACTCAAAACCCGCGGGGAGGTTCGATGCGCCGGCGACTTCGACACCTGTAAGGTAGTTGAATTCTCCAGACGCGCTGCCGCTCCAGCACACACCGTAAGCGACTCCATCTACTTGACCCGGCACAGCACCGATATAGGGGGCGAAGCGCTGCCACTGTGCAGGGATGTTCACTCGGGTTGTGTGATTGTAGCGTTCGTTCAAACCTGCAATGTTCAAAGGCCCTGCCGTTTCAACACGCGGGGCGCCGGACAGCACACTTGTTTCGTTCATATTTAGAGTCCTCTAAACGCGCGATGCCGCCGTCTGCAAGGTAGCAACCTATTCAGTCAGTTCTAGTTCGCCGCTTCCGCCATGACCATCCAAGACACTCCGTACCGGTCAGCGACCATTCCGAACATGGGAGACCAGAATGTCTGCATCAATGGCATTTGAATCTGTCCTCCGTCGGCCAGAAGTGAGAAGATTCTCTCGACTTCAGAGACTTCCTTGATGGACATTGCCAGCGCGAAACCCTGGAAATTGCGTTTGCCTTCACACCGGCCGTCGGACATCATGACTTCGGTTTCCCCGACGCGGATACTTGCATGCATGACCTTCTCCGCATGTGCGGGCGAACACTGATCCGGCTCCGGATTCTCTTTGAAACGCATGAACGCCGTGACCTTAGCGCCCAGTGTCGACTTGTAGAATTCAATCGCTTCCTCGCAACTGCCGTCTAGAAACAAATAGGTCTGAACTTTCATCGTCGTTTCCTCTTCTGAGTGGTTGTTTGCCGTGAACATGAATGCGCAATGGCGCTAAGCGTTTGACAGGCAGTCCGCCATCTTGTCGAATGATTCGTTCCAACCCTGCGCGCACATTTCCCGTACGGGCCCTTCGGGTATGCCTTGGTGCTGGATTCGGAATTGGGTTCTTCCACCGAGGTCTTCAAACTTAATCGTGAAATGCATTTCGAGAGGCCAGGCATCGCCCATGCCAATGTCTGCCGCAGAGACTACGTTTCCCTTCTCGTCGGCGAACGAATCCGTTGCGGCGATTCGTTCCAAGGGAACAATCTCTTTATACGTCCCCGTACTCCAGTAATCCTTGCCATCCGGTGCGCGCATGCAATGGTGATAGGTTCCGCCGACGCGCAAATCGATTCGGCTGGCTGGGCAGGTGAAGCACATCGGTCCCCACCAGCGTTGCAGCTCATCTGCGTCTGTCCACGCCTTCCACACCACCTCACGTGGGACATCGAACACGCGCGTGATCTCTATCACGCCGTCCGGAGTAATGGTTGTTTGATTGTCCAGTGTGATTGCCATGATGTCTTTGTCCTTTCTCACGAAGCAGATTCCGCAACGGCCGTCATTTGCGCCAATCCCTTCTCAAAGTCACCGCCGACTATCTTGTCCATGCTCATGACAAGCTGAAAGGCCTTTGCCATGAAGTTGTTCTGTCCGCTCATCGTCCAGGTAATCTCGGTTCCGTTATTGCGGGGCTTGAACGTGAAGACGGTCGTGTTGGTCGCTGCGAACGGTTTAATGAACTCGAGCTTGATCCGGATCAACTCATCCGGAATGCTTTCGAGAATCGTCATGCGCCCCTCCCCCACGTCCTTGTTTCCGTTCCAGGAGTACATCGCGCCAACACCTGATGCCGGGCCCTCGTGGGTCGTTTTCATGTTTGGGTCTCGTTTTGCCCACGGCGACCACGCGTCCCATTTATGGAAATCGTTGACCTGCGCAAACACCGCGGATGGCGGCGCAGAGGTTGTGGCACTTCGGGACACGCTAAACTCCGCCGGACGAGTTGCAATGAATGCGACAATGCCCCCGACAATCAAGACAGCCGCGATCAATACCTTCACAAGCATGGTTGTCTCCTTTCTGGACTTCCTAGCAGGACTTCGATTTCGTTCGGTCACCTACGAACGGCAATTACATGCGGGCAAGTTGAACGGCAAGCGTGGCCAGATTTGCGGACCAACCTTTGTTCATGCCCTTCTTCAGCATCGCATTTCGAATTGCAGCGGTTTCGAAATGCGTTTGAATCATCACTCTATCTGGGGTTCACTTACGCGTCGATAACCAACGATGGTGGCGTATCGAATTTGCGCGCAAGGTTTCGCCGTCGGTCACGCGGCCTCGCATTGCTTGGCAAGCTTTTCTGCAAGACGATCGAAGCAGCTTCCCCAACCGCCTTCGTGGCCTTCACATACGCCCGAGGAGCGGAATGGGGCTTGATGAAACGTCATGTGGGTCTTGCGTCCTTGTTCCTTCAACGTCACCGTCACGACGGTTTCAAGGCCGCGCTCTCCCATCTCATCCCATGCGAACGTGAATACGATGCGCTCCGGCGCAACCACTTCGCGAAAAACACCGCTGTGCCAGAGGTCCTTCTCCCCTGCCGTCGATTTCAGGCGGGCGCGCCACATGCCTCCGGGTCGCGCGTCCATCTCCAGTTCCGAAGCGGGATACTCTCTAGGACCCCACCAGTGCTTGGCATGCGCGGGATCCGTCCACGTCTTGAAAACCAGATCGCGTGGCGCATCAAATACGCGCGTAATAACGAGTTCGTGCGTGGGCAGAGTATCCAGATAGGTTGCAAGACGGCCGATCGTTTGGTTTCCACCTTCGATGGCCCCATGCTCGCGAACGACTAGGTCCCTTGCCTCGGCTGTCGCAAAGACCATCCGCATGGTCAACTTCGTCCTGCCGGCAACGGGCTCAAAGGTGGCCGTCGTGGTGAAGCTGGCACCTGACTTGCCCCCCTTCCCTCTGCCGTGCTTGTACACGATGCGGTCGGGCTTCACGATCTCGAGATAGACGATTGTATTGGGATAATCGGTACCGTCCGGACTGTGCATAGTAAGCTTCCATGTTCCGCCGGGCCGGACATCCATCGTGTGGTTCGTCGTGGTGAATCCGTCGGGACCCCACCACTTGACGATCTGATCGGGGTCCGTCCACGCGGCAAACACGAGATCTCGCGGGGCGTCCAGAATACGGGAGATTACGATTTCCCTGTCGGCAGTCACTTCAGGGGTTGGGCTTTTTCTTGCGGCCATGTTTTCTCTCCTGTTCTTGCAGCTCTCGGAGATAGATCTCGAGGCGGTCCAGACGCTCCTCCCAGAAGCGACGGTACTGCTCCACCCACTCGGCAACACCCTCCAGCGGTTTGGCGTCGAGGCGGCACGGACGCCACTGCGCCTCACGGCTTCGCTGTATCAGCCCTGCCCTCTCCAACACCTTCAGGTGCTTGGAAATTGCTGGCATGGTCATCTTGAACGGCCGCGCCAATTCGGTCACGGACGTTTCACCGGTGGACAGCCTGGCCAGAATTGCTCGGCGAGTCGGATCGGCGAGAGCGGCAAACGTTGTACTGAGGGTATCCTGAGGCATCTGTAATTCACCTTGCAGTTAATTAACCCATCGGTAAAATACACGATCGAGATGCTTCTGTCAAGACCCTTTTCACGACGAGGGCAAAGTTGAGTGGAACATGCGGACTCTGAGTTTCCGAGTGCGTTAAGTGTGCAGGAGAAGCGCTGAGGAGTCCTCAAGGCATGACCCCAAAGTCTTGCACGTGAGCAATTTGCACCGGTGCTTAGTTGCGCCGGTGCAAATTGCGGGCTAGAATATCGCCTCTTAGTTGTGTGTTCAGGGATAAGGTAGGATTCCGCGCAAACAGCGGAGCCAGCCACACCCCGCTGCGACGAATCAGCACGCCTGATGCCACGTCCGGCTACGGAAGGTTCTGTAAGTGGAAGCAAAATCAATAGGTTACGACAGCTCACTCGATGAGGAGCTTGATGACGAAACGCTAGAGTGGATCCAATCATTAAACGATCTGCTTGAGCTGCGCGGCCCTGAGCATGTGGCGCACATCTTGAGCCAGCTACAGATTCGTGCGCACGCGGCGGGAATCAGACTGCCGTTCACAGCCAATACCCCGTATATCAATACCATTCCGGCTGGCGAGCAGCCGCCTTATCCCGGCAGCCGCGAGATCGAGCGCCGCATTAAGAGCTTCGTGCGATGGAATGCGATGGCGATGGTCGTGCGGGCCAACCGCGAAGAAAGCGGCATCGGCGGGCATATTTCCACGTTTGCGTCCGCCGCGACGTTGTATGAAGTCGGATTTAACCATTTCTTCCGCGGCAAAGACGGCGGCCATCCCGGCGACATGATCTATTTTCAAGGACATGCCGCGCCGGGCATCTATGCGCGCGCATTTATGGAAGGGCGCTTGTCGCTGGAGCAGTTGGAGAATTTCCGGGCGGAATTGCATCCAGGTGGAGGCCTCTCCTCCTATCCGCACCCGTGGCTGATGCCGGAGTTCTGGCAGTTCCCAACAGTTTCGATGGGTTTGGGTCCGATCATGAGTATCTACCAGGCCCGCTTCAACCGGTATCTCGAAGACCGCGGCCTGATTTCCGAGAACGACGCAAAAGTATGGGCGTTCCTCGGCGACGGCGAGACGGATGAACCGGAGACCTTGGGCGCAATCACGCTGGCGTCGCGCGAGAAGCTGGACAACCTGATCTTCGTTATCAACTGCAATTTGCAGCGGCTGGACGGCCCGGTCCGTGGCAACGGGAAGATCATGCAGGAGTTGGAGGCGATCTTCCGCGGCGCAGGGTGGAACGTAATAAAGGTGATATGGGGATCGGAGTGGGATCCACTTCTGGCGAAAGACTCCCAAGGCGTTCTCGTCAAACGTATGGGCGAGGTCGTCGATGGCGAGTACCAGAAGTACACCGTCGAGAGTGGCAAGTACATTCGCGATCACTTCTTCAACAACGACCAGCGCCTGTTCAACCTCGCCAAAGGCCTGACAGATGAACAACTGCGGAAACTGAAGCGCGGCGGTCACGACCCTGAAAAAGTGTACTCGGCGTATCACGCGGCCGTGAATCACAAGGGGGCGCCGACGGTCATACTCGCCAAGACCATCAAAGGGTACGGTCTCGGCGAGAGTGGCGAAGGCAAGAACATCACTCACCAGCAGAAGAAACTGAACGAAGACGAATTGCGGGAGTTCCGCACGCGATTTGGCGTGCCGATCTCCGATGAGGACGTTGCGCTTGCGCCGTTCTACCGTCCGCCCGATGACAGCCCGGAGATGTTGTATCTGCAGGAACGACGCAAGACACTTGGAGGATACGTACCGAAGCGGTCGACGCATTGCGCGCCGCTGAAGACGCCCCCGGTATCGTTCTTTGAAGAGTTCCACAAGGGCACGGAAGACAGGGCCATCTCGACGACAATGGCCTTCGTGCGCGTTTTGTCTAAACTGCTTCGCGATAAGGAACTTGGCAAGTACATCGTGCCCATCGTGCCGGATGAAGCGCGCACGTTTGGTATGGAAGCGCTGTTCCGTCAAATCGGAATCTACTCCCACGTTGGGCAGCTCTACGAGCCGGTGGATAGCGACAGTCTCATCTACTACAAAGAAGCCAAGGACGGTCAGATTCTTGAGGAAGGCATTACCGAGGCAGGATCGATGTCGTCGTTCATCGCGGCGGGTACGTCGTATTCGACGCACGGCATACCGATGATCCCCTTCTTCATCTACTACTCGATGTTTGGATTCCAGCGCATCGGTGACCTTGTTTGGGCAGCAGGCGACCTTCGCTGCCGCGGATTCCTGCTGGGTGCAACCGCGGGCCGTACTACGCTGGCGGGCGAAGGTTTGCAGCATCAGGATGGGCATAGCCATCTCTTGGCATCGACGGTGCCGAACCTCGTGACGTACGACCCGGCATATGCCTACGAATTGGCCGTAATCATTCGCGACGGCATCCGGCGGATGTACGAAGAGCAGGAGAGTGTCTTCTACTACATCACCGTGGGCAACGAGAGTTACGCGATGCCCGCCATGCCCAAGGGCGCGGAAGAAGGTATTCTGCGGGGCATGTACAAGCTGCGGCCTTCGGCGAACAAGAAACTGAAGCTGAAAGCGCAGATCCTGGGCAGCGGCGCGATTCTCAACGAAACGCTGAAAGCGCAGGAAATCCTTGCAGAAGACTATGGTGTCGCCGCAGATGTATGGAGCGTTACCAGCTACAAAGAACTGCGCCGCGAGGCCTTGGAAGTCGAACGGTGGAACATGCTGAATCCCGGTGCGAAGCAGAAGGCTTCGTATGTAACGCAATGCCTTGCGAATGAACCGGGTGTCGTCATTGCGGCGTCGGACTATATGAAGGTCATGCCTGACAGCATTTCCAAATGGGTTCCGAAGCGAATGGTTACGTTGGGAACGGACGGCTACGGCCGCAGCGAGTCCCGAAAGATGCTGCGCGATTTCTTTGAAGTGGACGCGCGGTACGTGACTCTGGCCACGTTGCACGGATTGTTGCAGGAAGGCGCAATCAAGCCGGACGTGGTCAAGAAGGCCATGAAGACCCTGGACATCGATCCGAACAAGCTCAACCCGATGGTGAGCTAGGCTGAACACGGCGCGGAAGTGAAGTCAACGGGGGAATGATATTCCCCCATAACGTCAGTGTGGTTCGCGGAGGCATCGGCGCGCACGCGCCGTCCTTCGGAGTGGAACGCTGGATACAGACAGGACAATCGCTATGCCAACTGAATTCAAGTTGCCTGTACTCGCGGAGAACGTCGACAAGGTCACTGTCACGAAGGTGTTCGTGGCCGTGGGCGACACCGTTGCGAAGGATCAAACGGTCCTCGAGATCGAGACCGATAAGGCTGCCGCGGAGGTTCCATCCAGCGTATCCGGGACTGTCACCGAGATTCGTGCAAAGGAAGGCGCGACCCTGCGCGTTGGCGATGTGGTGCTTGTTGTAAAGGAAGACGGCGCGGTGAAAGCAGCCGCACCGGCGGTGAGCGCGCCCGTGAAACCTGAACCTGCACCGGCGGCGAAGCGCGCTCCCTCCCCCGCGCCCGCGCCAAAAGTCGCGGCACCTGCGCAAAAGGTAAGCGTGGTTCCTGCTGCACCGGCGCCATCGCAAGAAGTCGCAGCGGAAGAGCCGGCCGCACAGGTCGAGGAGGGTGCTGAGGCGCGCATCATACGTGGCGGAGGTGTGCCTGTCCCTGCGTCGCCGTCGGTAAGGCGCTTGGCTCGCGAGATTGGCGTAGACATCAACCAAGTGCCAGGTTCTGGTCCCGAAGGGCGCGTGTCGCTCGAAGATGTGAAGGCATTTGCCCGGCTGGTGAATACCGACGTTCGCGGCGTTTCGCCCCGCATGGCCGCCGGAAGCGTTCCGCTTCCCGATTTCACACGCTGGGGAGATATCGAACGTCAAGCCATGAACAGCGTGCGGCGTCGCACGGCCGAGAACATGGCGTCGGCGTGGGTGACCATTCCGCATGTCACGCAGTTCGACAAGGTCGACATCACGCAAATCGAGCAACTGCGCAAGCAATACGGCAAGCGCAGCGAAGCTGCGGGCGCGAAGTTGACGGTCACCGCGATCATCGTCAAAGTGCTTGCCACAGCGCTGAAAAAGTTCCCGCAATTCAATTCCAGCGTTGATATGGAAAACAACGAGATCGTTTTCAAGAAATACGTGAACATCGGCGTAGCGGTGGATACGGACCGAGGCTTGCTGGTCCCTGTCATTCACAACGTCGACCAGAAAACGGTTATTGAGATCGCAATCGAGATGAACGAACTCGCGGAACGCGCGCGTCAGCGGAAAAGCAAACTGGAAGAGATGCAGGGCGGGACTTTCACCGTCAGCAATCTTGGCGGAATCGGCGGCACGTCGTTCACGCCCATTGTCAATCCGCCCGAGGTAGCGATCCTGGGCATCTCTCGCGCACGGGTCGAACCCGTCTACGTCGACGGCCAGTTCGTGCCGCGCACGTTGCTGCCCTTGTCGTTGTCGTACGATCACCGCGTTATCGACGGCGCGGATGCCGCGCGGTTCACGCGCTTCTTAGTCGAAGCGCTTGAGCAACCGTTCTTGTTGTTCCTGGAGGCATAACCCGCGCGAAATCGCGGAGCCTGTGTGCATATCTAACCAGCGCCCGCCGGCGCATTGAGGATAGGAAATGAGCGAGCAGTCGAATGGCAAGCAAGTAGTCGTAATTGGTGGAGGACCCGGCGGCTATGCGGCCGCATTCATGGCGGCCGATCTGGGACTGGACGTAACCATAATCGACCTGGAACCCAATCCCGGTGGAGTCTGCCTATATCGTGGTTGCATTCCATCGAAGGCATTGCTCCACTGCGCCAAGATTATCAACGATGCCGAAGAAGCCGAGCATTGGGGCATCAAATTCGGCAAACCCAAAATCGATCTGGACAAGATGCGTGAAGGCAAGAACTCGGTCGTTGCCAAGATGACGGGCGGGCTGGGGCAGCTCTGCAAAGCGCGCAGGATCCAGTATGTGCAGGGCCGCGCCAATTTCGAAGAATCCCGCCTCGTCAAAGTGACGAGTGAATCGGGCAAAGAACAGATGATCAAGACCGACTACACGATTCTGGCCGCAGGTTCGCGCCCAGCCACGATCCCCGACCTATTAATCGAATCCGAGCGAGTGATGAATTCCACTTCGGCACTGCAGATTCCGGAGATTCCGAAATCGCTGCTCGTGATTGGAGGCGGATACATTGGACTCGAAATCGGGTCGGTGTACGCGGCACTGGGCACTAAAGTGACGGTCGTCGAGATGACCGATGGTTTGCTGCCCGGCGCGGATCGCGACTTGGTAAACATCCTTGCAAAGCGAATGAGCACGATATTCCACAAGATTCTATTGCAGACGAAGGTCAAGGGCCTCTCGGAAGACGCAGATGGGATCGTTGTCACCCTGGAGGATGCGCAGGGCAAGTCGCGCAAAGAGAAGTTTGACCGCGTCTTGGTAAGTATCGGCCGCCGTCCCAATTCGAGCGGACTCGGCTTGAACAACACGGGTGTGACGGTGAACAGCAAAGGGTTCGTTGAAGTGGACCTTCAGCGAAGGACGTCGGACCCGCATATTTTCGCGATCGGCGACATCGCAGGCGAACCCATGCTGGCGCATAAGGCCTCGCATGAGGGTCGCATCGCGGCGGAAGTCATTGCAGGAAACAACGTGGCCTTTGAGCCGCGCGCCATTCCCGCAGTCGTGTTCACCGATCCCGAGCTGGCGTGGTGCGGACTGACGGAAGCGCAAGCCACGGCAGAAGGACGCGAAGTGGAAATCGCGCGCTTCCCGTGGGGCGCGTCGGGCCGTGCGTCGACGTTGAATCGCAGCGACGGCCTCACCAAGCTGATCACCGATCCCACTTCCGGCCAGGTGCTTGGCGTGGGCATTGTGGGTCCCGGCGCTGGTGAGCTTATCTCGCAGGGTGTGCTGGCCATCGAAATGGGCGCGACTGCGTCTGACGTGGGTCTTTCCATTCACCCGCATCCGACGCTGAGCGAGACAATCATGGAAACCGCCGACCTCATCTTTGGTCACGGTACGCATATTTATAAGCCCAAGAAGTAGGCCACTGTTTCCAGACGGAAGTTTCGAGGCTTCGCGCAGTCCAAAGAGGAAAGACGCGGCGAGTTCGAGTTCTTTGAGACACGAAACCCGCTCGCCGTATACTCTCGTTTTGCATGGCAGGTTGCTTCGCCGAACCGGCGATTCTTGGTTGATTCGTTCTCCATAGGCTGCACCCCCGTTCCACTCGCAGCCCATTTCATCATTGAGGAACTACGCGTTGACGGACAAAGACTCGAAGAAAAGACTGCAACTATCCTCAGTCTGGCGGCATGCCAAGTCGTTGGTATGGGCACACCGGCGCAGGCTTTCGCTAGGCCTGACCATGATGCTCATCAATCGTGGAGCGGGATTCGTTCTCCCTTTCTCCACGGAGATTGTGGTCAAGGACCTTTCAAAGGGCCGAGGCGAAATGCTCGTGCCAGTGGGAATCGCGGTCGCCATCGCCACAGTTGTACAGGCCGTCACCGCATTCGCCAACTCGCAGATCATCGGCGTGGCCGCACAACGCGCCATTGCGGACATGCGTCTCCGAGTGCAGAAGCACATCACGCGGCTCCCGGTTCGTTACTTCGATCAAACCCAAACGGGCATTCTCATCTCGCGCATCATGACGGACGCGGAAGGCATCCGGAACCTTGTAGGGACAGGAATCCTGCAGCTCGTCGGCGGGACCTTGACGGCAATCGTGGCATTTGCGGTCCTTGTTTACACCAATTGGCTGCTTACGGTGCTCATCCTTGTTGCGCTGGGTTTCTTCGGTGCGTACATGGCGTATATCTTCTCGACCCTGCGTCCGGTGTTTCGGGAGCGCGGACACATCAACGCGGATGTCACAGGCCGTCTGTCCGAGACATTGGGCGGCATCCGAATCGTCAAAGCGTACACGGCGGAGCGCCGCGAGAATCTCGTGTTTGCAAAGGGAGTCCACCGGCTGTTTCGCAACATTGCCAAGTCGATGACGGGTGTCTCGGCCAGCACGGCCATTTCCACGGTCGTAGTTGGAGCCGTGAGCCTCATCATGATCGTCATCGGCGGCCACGCTTTCATTAATCACACCATGAGCGCCGAGGAACTGACGCGCTACATTGTGTTCACAGCGCTGCTTGCGGCGCCCGTAGTACAAATCGCCTCCATCTCGACACAATTGAGCGACGCCTTCGCGGGACTCGACCGTATTCATGAGATCATGACCATGGCGACCGAAAGCGAGGAAGACGAACAACGAGAGCCGATTGAATCCATGAAGGGGGATGTGACCTTCGAGGATGTTGGATTCGAGTACGTGGCCGACACGCCGGTCTTGCACAACATCTCCTTTCATGCCCCCGCAGGATCGACCACGGCGCTGGTGGGCTCCAGTGGTTCGGGCAAGAGCACCTTGATCTCTTTGGTCATGGCATTCAACAGACCCAACAAGGGGCGTCTCCTCATCGATGGGCGCGATCTGGAGACCTTGCGCCTGCACGACTACCGGGAGCACCTCGGAATCGTCATGCAGGACAACTTCCTGTTCGATGGCACGATTCTCGACAACATCCGTTTCTCGAAACCGAACGCCTCGGTGGAGGAAGTCCTCGAAGTCAGCAAAATTGCCCATTGCGACGAGTTTGTAAGTGGTTTCGAAAACAAGTACGACACCATCGTCGGCGAACGCGGGGTACGGCTCTCCGGCGGTCAGCGTCAGCGTATTGCCATCGCGCGCGCCATACTCGCGAACCCATCCATTTTGATTCTGGATGAAGCGACATCAAGCCTGGATAGCGAGAGCGAAGCGCTGATTCAGGACGGTCTTCGCGCCTTGCGCCGGGGCCGCACGACGTTCGTGATTGCCCACAGGCTATCGACGATTCGAAGCGCGGACCAGATCCTTGTGCTGGAAGAAGGCCGTATCGTAGAGCGCGGCAATCACGAAGAACTCATGACACTGGACGGCCGTTACAGGCAACTCTACGATAAGCAGTATCGAATTGAGGCGGATCGATTCATCAATCCCGGCGAAGACTTCACGTCCAGTCTGCCGGATACCGCGTATAAGACGTGATTCGGGAAGTAGGCTGGAAGGTACATCGCGACATCGCCTCTGACGCAACAAACACCGCTGGCATGAAGCCACCTGACGCGGAAACGTGACTACATCCGTTTTATCTGTTGGTCTGCCAGCGTCGCCTGCTCCAAAGACTCCTCCTCTTGGACTTGTTCACGCCCCGCCTTGGCCGCACTCTCGAAGAGCTGCTTTATGTGCTCCTTCACAATAGGATCGTCTCGGCGCATGCCCATCGGTAACAAGATGTCAAGACTTGGACTAGATAGAGCCTTACCCGGTTCGGGCCTACGTCCCACCCAATCTAACAGCACCTCGAAGGGAACCTTCATCCCCTTGTAGTAGAAGAGTCCTTTCGAATCCGCGCGCAGAATGACGTAGGATTCGTTCGGCATCTCCCATAGGCTCGCTTCCCAGTCTTTTGAGCTATTTAGAATGGCGATACGGTCTCGATCTAACTGAATGCAATACGAGTCAGGGCCACACGTACAACCGCTGTAGTCTAAAGACAGGATTCTCTCAAGACGTTTGGGGGTATCGGGCGCAACTTCCGCCAGGGACTTCAGTTGCTTCGTCGTCAGGGTCACTGTTCCCAAGACCTCAAGTTCTTCAATCTGGTCGGAGCTAAGGCGTATTTCCGTGTTGGGTACCGTGATCTTCATGGTTTCACGGTCAACGGGAATGCCATCTGACAAAGCGACTGGATGGAAAAGCACAAATGCGATTATCAGCGAGTGGAACTTCCGCATCGTCGTGTCTCCACAATCCGATAGCCATCAGGCCAACTGAGAAGATTAATGTAGCGTCCTAGGGTAAGAGTTCCCGTGCTCCTACCCATCACTTTCGGGCGTCGGCAGAATGTTCTTGCTGGCGTATATAGGCCGCACCAATTCGCGGATGCGGGGCAGGCGCGTGGCAAAGATCAGCGCCCCCAGGATACAAGCGATTCCCCCCATGCGCACCGTGAGCGGCGCTCCAAAACGGCTCGCGAGCCCGCCAGCCAGCAGGTTCCCCCAAGGGGTCATCCCCATAAAGGCCATCGTGTAGAAGCTCATGATTCGGCCTCGCTTGTCGTCATCCACGATGGTCTGGAGAATGGTATTGCAGCCCGCAAGGCCAATGAGCATTCCAAATCCAGTCGTCAACAGCAGCAACATGGACACCCACACGTTTGTCGAGAAGGAAAAGGCGACCAGTCCCACGCCAAACAGCGTCACCGCCATAACGAGTATGCGCCCCAGCCCGTGAACGGTCGGACGCGATGCCAGATAGATGGCGCCAGCCAGCGCTCCAAAACCGGCGGTTCCCATTAGAAAGCCCAGTGTGTGGGGACCACCGTGGAGAATCTTCTCTGCAAATATGGGCATGAGTACCGAGTAAGGCACCCCCACGACACTGACGAGCGCCAGCAGGAGCAGCACCGAGCGCACCGGCGAGAAACCGAATGCGTACGTGAATCCTTCCTTGAGACTTGCCAATACCGGGGGATGCTCGGTTACGTGTCTTCGGGGCGACGGACGCATGGCAAGCAGTGCCCCGATGACGGCAAGAAAGCTGATTCCATTGATAAGGAAACATACCCCCTCCCCCACGATGGCGATAAGAATGCCGGCAACGGAAGGACCGATGAGCCGGGCTCCGTTCACCATGGAGGAATTCAAAGCGATGGCGTTTCCCAAGTCGTTTCGATCTTCGACCATCTCGACGAACAGAGACTGGCGGGCGGGAATGTCAAAGGCATTTATGCAACCGAGGAAGACACTCAGCGGGATCAATTGCCAGACCGAAATCCAGCCGGTCAGCACCAGGGAAGCGATCGCCAGCGCCTGGATCATAGACAGTGTCTGCGTGGCCACGAGAATCTTCCGGCGTTCCCATCGGTCGGCCAATACACCCGCAAACGGCGCGACAAACATGGAAGGAATCTGGCCGCAGAACCCGACCAGCCCAAGCATGAAAGGCGAATTGGTCAACCTGTACACGAGCCAGCTCATCGCAATAATCTGCATCCAGGTACCGACTAGTGAGATGGTCTGGCCAACAAAAAAAAGTCGAAAATCTCGATACCGGAGCGCTCGAAGGGCTCGAACACTCCAATGAGGATGAGTCTTGTTCAGTTCGGAAGACATGGAACTCCCGCGTTGCGCCGTCAAGTCCTGAATGCCACGGTTGTCTTTATCCTACAGAAATCCCGCATCAAGTGCTCGTGTAACCTTCTTTCGACTCCGTGGCAACTATACAGTAGTCGGCGCGGATCTGACTTGTGCCAGCCCAACGGGGCATTGCACGGGGTACATCAGGTTCATATGACGTCTTGAGGCAGACGCCGAGGCGTACTTCATACGAATAGCCGCCGGAGACGATGCTATACTAGGCGCGAGCGTTTGGAAAAAGCGCAGCGCGTACCGTGGTACACCCCGCGCCCGTTCGCTTTGCGGTATCACCAGCACGGAAAGAGGAAGTCGGATGAGTTGGCAGAAGGCGATTAAGGTACTGATTACGATAGCCTTGTTGGTGGGAGCCGGTATCTGGGGCTTCAAGTGGTGGAAGGGGGAAGACAAGACACCGGAGGCCGAAGCATCGACCTTAAAGACGGCTCAAGTGACCCGCGGACACATTCGCCAGGTCGTTTCATCTCCCGGGTCGGTCGTTTCCAACCTCGACGTCGAGATCAAGTGCCGCGCGAGCGGAGAAGTAATCAAACTGCCGTTTGACCTGAGCGATCCGGTGAAAAAGGGCGATCTACTACTTGAACTGGACCCCGTCGATCAGGAACGTCTGGTCCAGCAGTCACAGGCCTCGTTGTCTGCATCGGAAGCACGCTTGGCGCAGGCCAAATCGTCGTTGGCGGCGGCGGAACAAGCATTGATTGCCGACAGGCAAAAAGCTTCGGCGGCCGTTCAGGCTGCAGAAGTGCGTGCGCGCGACGCGGCCGCAAAGGCCGAGCGCGAGGCGCAATTGCTGGAAAAGAAGTACTCCAGCCAAGAGGGCGTGGAGACTGCGCAGACGACGGCAGCGCAAGCGAAGCAAGAACTACAGACTGCCAAGGCGCAATTGGAGTCACTCAAAGCACAAGAACTGAGTCTGGAAACGAGCAGGCAACAGATCAAGCTCGCCGAAGCCCAAGTTGAATCGGACAAGATCGCCTTGTCGCTTGCCAATCGGCAACTTGGATACACCAAGGTGTTCTCGCCCATCGACGGCGTTGTGGCAAAGCGTACGGCTCAGATCGGGCAGATCATTTCGTCGGGGATCAGCAATGTCGGCGGCGGCACGACGGTCCTGACGCTTTCCGATCTCTCGCGCATTTTCATCCTAACGTCCGTGGATGAAGCAGATATCGGCCAAATCAAGATCGGCCAAGAAGCCGAAGTTACGGCGGATTCGTTTCAAGGCGTCAAGTTCAAGGGAAGGGTGGATAGAATTGCCACCAACGGCTTGAATGTGCAGAACGTAGTCACGTTTGAAGTTCGCGTCGAAGTGCTGGGAGATAACAAGTCGCTTCTAAAACCGATGATGACAACGACCGTGGACATCCTCATCGCGGACAAGCAGGATATCCTTGTCGTGCCGGTCGAGGCCGTTGACCAAAAGGGCGGAGCGCATGTGGAGCTTGCGAAATCGGACGGAACGCCCGGCGAGCGCAAACAGATCGAAGTAGGCATTCACGACAAAGATAATCTGGAAGTCGTAAGCGGGCTGTCGGAAGGCGACAGCGTCATTGTACGCAGCCTGGAAGAAGACAGCCGTTGGCGCGCAGAAAACGGCGGAGCACAGAACGATGCGCGCCGGCGCATGATGATGATGCGAACCATCGGCGGAGGTGGCCGCCGGTGATTGAAGTCCAGGAGGTCTGCAAGACCTACGTGCTCGGCGGAGCGACCGTCAATGCGCTGGATCATGTCTCAATGCGTGTAAACGACGGCGAGATGGTCGCTATCACGGGTCCGTCCGGCAGCGGTAAGTCAACGTTAATGCATATCCTCGGATGCCTCGATACGCCCGACGCAGGAACGTATGTGCTCGCCGGGGAAAACGTGGCGGGATTGTCGCGCGATCGGCTGGCCGAAATCCGTAACCAACATATCGGTTTCGTTTTTCAAACGTTCAACCTGCTTCCCCGTCTTTCGGCCCTCGAGAATGTCGAGCTGCCCCTGTTGTATTCACGGCGGCAAGATGCCAGGAAACTCGCTGCGCAGGCGCTTGAAGTGGTGGGGCTTCAAGACCGCATGTATCACGAACCCAATCAGATGTCTGGCGGTCAGCGCCAACGCGTCGCCGTTGCGAGGGCAATTGTCTCAAACCCGTCTATGATTTTGGCCGATGAACCCACGGGGAACTTGGACTCCAAGACGGGCCAGGAGATTCTGTCCCTGTTCAAGAGCCTGAATGCGTCTGGCCGAACAATCATTGTCGTGACGCACGACGCAAACGTTGCCGATCATTGCGAGCGTTCCGTGCGCATCCTGGACGGACGCATCGTGGAAAGCTGACGGAGACCGAAACGTGTATTTCATGGTCTTGCTGAAAGTCGCCGTTTACAGTCTATTCGCAAACAAACTGCGTTCTTTTCTTGCGGTGTTAGGCGTGATCATCGGTGTCGGCGCGGTCATCGCCATGCTGGCGATTGCTGCAGGCGCGAAAGCACAGGTTCTGACAACTATCAGCGCGATGGGAACGAATCTCCTGGTTGTGCGCCCCGCGCAACACGGAAGCGGTGGCGTCATGACGGGCACCCAGCAAAACCTGACCGTAGAAGACGCCCAGGCCATTCTGGCCGAAGTCCCCAATGTGTTGCGTGTTGCGCCGGTCGTGCAAGGACGTGGCCAGCTCAAGTACTACAACAAGAACACCGCCACCTCGGTTATCGGCTCGTCAGTAACATATATCCCACTTCGAAATTTCGAGATCGAACGGGGACGTCTCTTTACGGACGCAGAAGAGGAACGGATGGCGAAAGTGACGATTATGGGTCCGGTCGTGGCGCAAAACCTCTTTGGCGAAGACGATCCTGTAGGTGCGACGATTAAACTCAACGGAATCAACTTTCATGTCATCGGCATAACCAAATCCAAGGGAGATCAAGGCTGGTTCAATCCCGACGACAACATTGTTATCCCCTACACCACCGCGATGAAACAGCTATTCGGCATGGATTATTTGCGCGAGATTGATATTCAATGCGTCGCAGGGGCTGACTTGATGAAGGTTCAGGACGACGTGACTGCCCTGATTCGGAAACGTCACCGCATCCTTCCGGAAATGCCGCCAGACATCGAGATCCGCAATCAGGCCGATCTGCTCTCCACGGCTTCCGCCGTAACACAAACGTTCACGGTTTTGCTCGGTGCTGTCGCCAGCATTTCATTGCTGGTCGGCGGCATCGGCATTATGAATATCATGCTCGTGACGGTGACCGAGCGTACGCGCGAGATTGGTATACGAAAGGCCATTGGAGCCAAGGACCGCGACATTTTGCGGCAGTTCCTTTTTGAGGCCATCTTGATGAGCGGCCTTGGCGGCGTCATCGGTGTGGCCGCCGGAGTGGGCGCAGCCGTCATGGTATCGCGATTGACAACGTTCACCACGGTGCTGCAGATGCAGAGCATCGTCATGGCGATGCTGTTCGCGACAGCCGTCGGTGTCTTTTTTGGATATTACCCTGCGCGACGCGCCGCCAAACTGAATCCTATTGACGCGTTGCGATACGAGTAGAAATCAGATGTAGCTGGTCGCCCAAAGCGGGTTACCCAGAGTGAGGAGATGACGTGGCGCCCCGATTCATCTACAAAGGTGCTTGCGCGGCGGGAATTCTGGCCGCAGTGAGCGGTTGCGCAACCGTAGAGTACCGCCCATCACGCGCGATGCCGGAGATTTCCGTCCAATCCGCGGCTGGGTCCATAGAACACGTAACGCCGCCTGCACTGCCAGCTGAAGAGTCCGCGACAAACGCGCCCGCTCAGACTGAAACACAGACACAGCCCCTTTCGTTAACGGTGGAGGGGGCGCTGGTGCTGGCGCTTCAACACAATCAAAACCTCTCCGTTCAGGAAGTGAATCCTGCCCTGCAACACACGTTTGTGTCCGAACAGCGCTCGGTGTTCGACCCGGTTCTGGTCGGCAGCTACACGCGGACCGAAGATCGCCTCACGCGCGACTTTCAAGTTCAGACGCCTCTATCCGTACCGGATATCACGGGAACGGGCACTCAAACTGTAAATATCCTCGCGCCGATCGAAACAAAGGCGAAAACCATGACCGAAGCGGGAAGCGTGGGCGTTACGCAGCATCTTCCGACAGGCATGGACATTAGTCTGACGTACGACCGCACGGATACGGAGTTGCGCAATTCCACCAACAATCCCAATCTCGTGTTTTCGAGAGATACAGACAGTGACGAGCGCAATCTCAACCTGTCTATCACGCAGCAATTGCTTCGCGGCGGTGGGCTGGGCGTTAATCTCGCATCGCTTCGACAAGCCAAGCTCGATACGCTTGCCTCGGACTATGAGTTGCGCGGATTCACAGAGGACTTGGTGTCCCAAGTTGAACAAACGTATTGGGACTGCATCCTCGCACAGCGTCAGATCAAGATCTACGAAGAGTCGCTGGCGTTGGCGCAGGCGCAGGCCGATGAAGTGGAAGAGCGGATTCGGCTTGGAAAACTGCCGGAAGTCGAGCGCGCGGGTGCGGTATCGGAAGTTGCCCAGCGCAAGAGTTCGTTGATTGACGCCCATAGCACCTATGACACGCTGCGTTTATCGCTGTTGCGATTGGTGAATCCCAACAACGATTCGCTGCGCCCAGTCGATCTGAATCTGCAGAGCGATCCGATTACACCTCAAATTGGACTCAGCGGCGTGGACTTTTCCATCCAGTTGGCGCAACGAATGCGCCCGGACCTGAATCAAGCGCGTCTGCAGATTAAGCGCGACGATCTGGAAGTAGTCAAGACAAAGAACGGACTACTGCCTCAACTCGACCTCTTTCTCAACATTTCCAAGAATCTCAGCGAAACAAATTACGCAGCGTCGTTCGAGGGACCTTCCCAGGATGAAGATGACGATCGTTATACGACGCAGGTTGGCGCACAGTTCAGTTATCCGCTGGGTAATCGCGCCGCGCGCGCGCGCGACACACGTTCCGACCTTTCGCGCACGCGGAACATGCGCGCGTTGGCGAATATGACTCAGCTCGTGGAACAAGACGTACGGGCAGCCTACATCGAAGTCGGGCGCGCGTGGGAGCAGATTCCGGCAACCACGGCCACGCGTGAATTGCAGGAGCAAACGATGCAGGCTGAGGTTGAGAAGTTCCGTTTGGGCAGGTCTACTGTGTTGCTGGTCACGCAAGCCCAGCGGGATTTGCTGACAGCCCAGATTGGCGAAGTCCAGGCACGAACCGCCTATCTCAAGTCCATTGTGAACCTCTATCGCTTGGAAGGATCGTTGTTGGAGCGGCGCGGCATCCGATGCCCTGGCCGCGATCCCGTGGCGCTTGAAGAGAGCCCATCCTCGCTGGCCGCGCACTATGCAAAGGACGAAAATGGATAGTGTACAAGGAGATTAAGACTATGAAACGGTCAACACACATTCGGACGCTGTCGCACGCTCGCCCTTCCATGGCAGGATTGGAGCCTGTGTGGGAACTGATCTACCTGCTGCAAGCCATCATCGGCCTCACCAGTTCATTCCTGGGACAAGGCGGAGCGATCCTCTCCCAATTCAAAAGCTCGTAGATGAACCTCGATCAGGCATCCGGTTTCTGACCGTTTTCGGCTAAACGGCTTAGCATCCCCTTGATGTCCAGCACGCCGCGCACCGCGACGTAAACCGTTATGGTCGAGTACCAGACGATACACGCAGTTGTAAGCGTCAGCCAAAACAAATGCTCAGGCATGTTGACCTCCCGTGCGCGGCTTCAAGTAAGAACCTACGACCATCGCCATTCCTGCGATGACGTATGCCCCGATATTCGCGAAGTGTGGGCCGACCACTTCCTTTGCGAAATGCTGCGTGCTGGGCAACTGTTCCATGACCAGAAACGCAATGGGGATAATGGCGCCAAAGATGATCGCCCCCGCGGCTCCCCAACTGTTCGCGCCTTTCCAATAGCAGCACGCAACAAGCAGAACAGACATGCTCGTCATGTAGATGTTGGCCGTCACGGTGAGGTAATCCCAAAGGTTGCCTTGCAGTGGATACCAGAGTCCGTACACAAGCAAGAACACGCCTATGATGGCGACGATGCTTCGGCTGACAATCAACCCACGCTTTTCCGTCCATTGCTTCTTGTGAAACGGCGCCAGAATATCGTTGTAGATGACGCTGGACCACGTGAGCATGTAGGACGAATCGGTCGACATATCTGCAGCCAGCATTGCCGCGATCAGTACTCCCATCAACCCCATGGGCACCAATTGACTCAGCATGCGCGGCATCGCGAGCAGGGTATCCTTGCCCACTTCCTCGGGGCTGAACATGGACAGCGCGGCAATACCCCAAATAACGGGAATGAGCCAACGGCACAGGAAGAAGAAGCTGGTTCGCGTATACACCTTCAGTCCGGTTTGTGTGTCCTTCGCTGCCAGCAGACGTTGTATGGTCGTCTGCCATGTCATCACCATGGCAAGACTCAGCAAGCTGTTGGCGGCAACGAATTCCCAGCCCATCTCCGAGTTCACGAATGGATTGAATCCACCGGCCCCGTGATATTCGGCGACGACTGACGTGAGACGTTCCCACCCCACATTTACAAGGACAAGAAGGGTCACAGCTATAAGACCAACACTCATCACAACAAACTGAAGGAAGTCTGTGATAAGCACAGACAGCATGCCGCCAAGGATCGTATAAACCGCCACACACAAGAGAAGGGCGGTCATGGTGATTTCGAGATACTTGGCATCGAACCCGCACACGGCAACCAGGAAATCTCCCCCGGTTCGAAGAAACACGCCCATGTTAAGCAGGCCGCCCAGAACTATCACGACGCCGCTGAGCCAACGTATGCGCGAGCCAAATCGTTTTTCGAAGAGTTCGGGAATCGTCATCACACCCGAGTCGCGGAGCGGCTTGACGCAGAACCCGGTGTAGCCGACAAAGAACATCGCCAAGGCGGCCAGAATACCGGGAGTGGCGCCCGCAAAACCGAATTTGTACCCGTTCTGCGCGGTGTACATGCACGTGACGACGCCGAACTCGGTAGCCGCGAGCGACGCGATGCCGAGGTACAGGTTCATTTCGCGGCCTGCAATGAGGAAATGCTCCACTTTCCCCACATACTTGCGAACAGCGATTCCTGCCACCATCGTGGCGAGGATGTAACATCCCACGATACTTCCGTCAAGCCATCCGAAGTGCGACACGTGTACCCCCCTGTCGTATACCGTCAGGAACCGGCGCGGCCTTGGGAAATTTCCCCTTGGGAGGATTCTGGCATGCGTGAAAAGGGCTATTCAAGCAGCTACTTCCGTGAGGCATTGCGCCCGCAACAGCAAGGGGTGCAGGGAGAGATCGATTAGCACCGGAACGTTTTGGTAGAGTCATCTTCGTTACGTTCTGTGCACGGTCTCCCGACCAACGTTTACGGCTGAGGGGGGAAACGTCTTGCTTTCATTGTTACGCAGCGGCGATCCGTCGCTTGTCGAACTCGAATGCGATCGCGGGAGCGTTCTCGTGGCTCCGGGACTTCAGGGGCGGATTTTCTGTTCGCTGGAAGGCGAATTGGTGCATCGATTGGATGCGGACGCACTATCTGCTCCATCGGATACGGCCTTCAACAACGTCGGCGGCAACAGTCTATGGCCGGCGCCTGAAGGCGGGCCCTTCGCCTTCAACTATGTCCCGGGAACGGACCAATGGTACGTGCAACCGGGCATCAATCGGACGCCAGCATCGGTAATACACGCGGACCATTGCTCCGTACAAATCGAAAAGCAGATCCAGCTCACCAATCGAAAAGGGTATGCAATCGACTTGCTGTGGCGGCGCTTGGTAAAACTCTTGGATCTTCCCCATGTGGCCAACGTCCATGGTCTTGCGGCGCTGGCCTACCAAACGGAAGACAGCTTCGTTCCCCTTGGTCAATACGAGACAGAACACGTTCTCATTGCGCCGTGGTCGCTTGAGCAGTTTCCCGGTGCGGAAGGTATCGTTGCCTTCGGCAAGGTCAAAGACTCGAAGCACGCCATCAACTTCGATTTCTACGGCCAACCGGGCGATCGAATTGCATGCACCGATACGCATTTCACCTTTGCCCTCGGCGGCGAGGATCGGCATCAGATCGGAGTCACCGTAGCTTCGTCTCCGGAACTGATTGGCGCGTTCGATATCAACCGCTCCATGCTTATCCTGCGCCGCGCCAAAGAATCTCCCGGTGTCTATTTCAACATCGCCGACAACGACCAGCCACAGGGCCCTCACTCGGCGGCGGATCTGTTCAGTATTTTCAACGGCGGTGGACTCGGTTTCTACGAGTTGGAGACGATCGGCGCGATGAACGTCGAGGACGGAGTCTTCGCGCCAAGTAAACTAACGTCCGAGACGACGATCATGAAAGGCAATCTGGAGACATTGCGCAGGGTACTGGGCGAGCAGGAGCAGATGTCAATCGACTTGGGCTAGACCTATGACCGGGCTTTCAAATAGGGTTTCAATAACACAGGGCACGGCATCGCGCCGGGGGAGAGCATAACATGGGCTATCTGACAACAGACGAAATGAATGCGCGGTTGACGAAGGTTCGGGAAATTCTAGGCAAGCGAAAGCTCGATGCGGCTCTCGTCTATTACGACGAGTTCAACATCGGAAACGGCTGGTACTTGACAGGATGGTGTCCCCAGTTCGAAAGCGGGGCAGTGCTAATTCCCAAGAACGGCAAGCCGATGTTGTTGGGAGGACCCGAAAGCGAGCCCTTTGCGAAGCTGGACAGCGCCATCACGGAAACGCGCAACTTCCCCGTATTCATGGTCCCCGACGAAGAATACCCAAACGCAACCATCATCGATTTCCCGGCTTTATTCCGTGAACTGACGGCGGGGGGCAAACGGGGCATCAAGCGAATCGGCCTTGTGGGCGGCGACCGGATGCCTGCCGCGTGTTATCGGCAGATTGCGGAGGGGTTCAAAGGTGTCGAATTGGTTGACATAACGTTGGACTTCGTCAGCCTTCGGTATATGAAGTCGCGGTGGGAGTTGCAGCAGATACGCGCCGCATTTGCGCTGGCGGACGAGTGTTACGATGCGATGAAAGGCGCCATCAAGCCTGGCGTCACGGAAATTCAGGTTGCCGCAGCCGGCGAGTATGCCGCCCGCAGCCGCGGGGCGACTGGTTTTGGCTTCAGCGCAATCGTTGGCTCAGGCGCGCGCTCAAACGCGGTGGTACCCACCGCAACCTCCAAGAAGCTCAAGAAGGGCGAGATGGTGATGATTGGTATCGCGCCCAAAGTTCGCGGATATGCGGGTGTCGTGGGTGACAGCATTCCCGTCTCCGGCACGTGCTCTCGCAGCCAATCAGAGGCCCTTAAACACCTGAAAGAGGTGTTTCATCTGACCAAGCAAATGCTGGTACCTGGCAATTCGGGACGCGAGATCGACAAGCCGGGAAGAGCCTACTTCGAGAAACACGGCCTGCTGAAATATCTTGTATGCCCGTTCGCGCATACCATCGGTTTGCATGAGGCGGAGGCCCCCTTCTTTGGTCCCAACGGCGATGACGCCCTGAGGCCGGGCATGGCGGTCTGCGTCGACGTGAGCTTCTTTGGTCACCCCGAATGGCACGGCGCGCGCATCGAGACGGGATACGAAATCACGCAGAAAGGTCCGGTTCCGTTCAGCAAACGAATGGACCGGCTCTTTGCATAATGGCGTCTTTGTAAGCGGAGATATCGAAATGAGTCGAATGCAGGTGGTTCTGGGTTTCGACATGGAAACCGATGTCGGCAGTTGGACCCCATTCTACGAAGGCCTCGTGAACGGGACGCCGGCCATTCTCGATGTCCTTGAGCGCAACGGCGTCACCGCCACGTTCTTCTTCACCGGTGATGCCGCGCGCAAGCACCCGGAAGTCGTGCAGTCGGTTCAAGCGTGTGGCCATGAGATCGGGGCGCACACCCTCTTCCACGAAACAATCGGCGAATCGCTGTTCGAAATACCGGGCATGATGCCCATCCTCCCGGAAGAAGTACCCAACCGTCTACGGCTGTGTACAGAATGGATTGAGGAGATTGCAGGCACGCGGCCCGTCTCGTTCCGTTGTCCGCGTCTTTTCGGTTCAACGGCGGTCGTAAATGCTTTAGAAGACCTCGGCTACGTGGCCGATGCGACCTATCCCATGTATTACTTTCGCGAACGCCTGCGTCCCTATCACCCCAGTCGAGAGGATTGGACGAAGGAAGGAGACCTTCGTATCGTCGAACTACCTAACTTCGCAGACCTATCGATGGATTCGAAGGACCCCTATGGTCGCGATATGGACCAGTGGCCGCTTTTTCGCACCGAAGGTGCGCACGCGGTGATGCGTCATATTGACGGTTATGCGCGCTACTGCGAAGAGAAGGCCACGGCGCCGTTTCTGTGTTTCTATTTCCATCCTTGGGAATTTCACCCGATGCCCGAAGGAGAGATTTGGTACGGAGAGGGAGCCGTGCGTCCGGACCCCTTCATTGTGAGGAATTGTGGGCCGTACGCAGCAGAACAATTGGATGGTTTGATCAATGCGCTGCTGGAACGCGAAGCGGAATTCATCCAGGCGCGGCAAGCGGTAAAGGAGATCTGAAATGCTGGCTATTCCAAAGAAAGAGTACCTGCAACGAATCGAGAAGTTTCAGGCGAACATTCGAGCGGCAAAGCTCGACGCCGCGTTGGTGCACGCCAACGAAGCCGATTTCGCCAACGTTCGCTACCTGACCGAATACTGGCCCACGTTCGAGGCGGCTGGGGTGTTCGTTCCCGCGACCGGAACCCCGGTCCTCATCATCGGCCCGGAAAGCGAAGCGTATGCGCAAGGCCGCAGCGTCATCCCGACTATTGCATTGATGGTCGAGTACCGCGAATCCGCCGAGCCTGAATATCCGGGCATCCCCGTCGCGCACTTTCCTGACGTGGTGAAAATGGCGATGGGCAAACGCGCACTGAAGAAATTGGGCCTTGTGGGCTTCTCCGTAATGCCCCTTCCGGTCTACTTCAGCTTGCAGCGGGAACTGCCCAACGTGAAGTTAATCAAGGCCGATGAAACATTGTCGAGTCTGCGCATTGCCAAGAGCGCGAATGAAATCAAACTCATGAAGCGCGCATTCCAGATCAGTGAAATCGCCATCGACGCCATCCTCGGTGAAATGAAGCCGGGCATGACCGAACTTCAGGTCATAGGCATTGCTCAGCGCGAAATCTACAAGCATGGCGGCGAATATGAAGGACACGCCCTGTACTGCTTCTCGGGTCACGGCACCAAGCACGCCATCTCACGCCCGACACACAACAAACTTAAACGCGGTGAGATCATTCAACTCAACATAGGCGCGCGCGTGGGAGGCTATTCGTCCAGCGTTGGCATTCCGTGCAGCATTGGCAAACTGCCCCCGCGAAAGAAGCGCCTGGTCGAATTCGGCCTTGAGGCGCACTTGAAAACCATCGAACTCATGAAGGGCGGCAAACCGGCCGCGCAAGTCGTAAAAGAGTACGAAGCTTTCGTCGAGAAACGCGGTTTCAAAGAGAACATGCTCTATGGTCCGTGCCACGGCATCGGGATGATGGAAGTCGAGCGCCCATGGATGGAATCGACGTCCACCTACGATCTCCAGGAGAACATGACATTTCAGGTCGATACATTCTTCCAAGGCTCGGACTTTGGCTTGCGCTGGGAGAATGGCGTCCGCGTCACGAAGACAGGTGTGGAAAAACTCTCATCGAAGTACATGCGTATAGTTGAGTTGTAGCGTCTAAAATATGAGGTGCGTCTGTGTGTATGCGTGGCATCGACAGACGCACCTCTTCGATAAGGGGGGCCATGTCCATGCTGCCGACACTGTTACTGGTTGTCACAGTCTCCGCGAGCCTGCCCATGGGGTGGTCTCCGGAGCCAGCCGAATTTCAACACTTCCCTGACCGTCTGCACGCTTATGTTTGGCGCAACTGGACGCTGGTCCCTACGGAGCGGCTCGCAACCGTCGTCGGCACGAAGCCTGAGGATATCGTTGCCCTAGGCAAAGCGATGGGCCTTTCCGATCCTCCCTCGATATCGGACGACCAACTCGCGCGCACTTACATCACCATCATTCGCAGGAACTGGCACTTGTTGCCCTACGAACAGATTGCAGAACTGCTGAAGTGGCCACTCGACCAACTGGATTATACGTTGCGTGAAGGCGATGGACTCCTTTGGTGGATGGGTGGCTACAAACCGAAACTCGACCCCTTACGCTATTCCTCTCCGGATGCCGCGGCGAAGGCCCGCGAAGCAGAAATCGCTCGAATCATCAGCGAGGTATTTCCGAATGGCGTCGATCGGACACGCGATCCCCTCTTCTCCTTCATCGATCGGCTCTCCTCTTCCAAACCTGAAGAGCACATCAGGCAATCGAAAGAAAGCATCTTTACGCCGCGCTATTGCTTCTCCTATTTCGGAGCTTTCCGCGACCCGCTCAACGGCAAGCAGGATCCCTATCCCAATGGTTACCTCGACCAGCTCGCAGCGCGCGGAATCGACGGGGTGTGGCTCCACGAGCCCCTCTACCATCTTGCTCCGTTTCCATGGGATCCCGCACTGAGCGAGGGCAATGAGGCCCGCCTCGGAATTTTGAAGGACCTCGTCGCGCGCGCCCGCGAACGCGGTATCGGCATTTACCTCTACATGAACGAGCCGCGCCCAATGCCCATGTCCTTTTTCGAGAAACATCCCGAACTTAAAGGTGTTGACGACACCGGCGTGATTGCTGGGCAGGTAGCCACACTGTGTACGAGCGTTCCGGAAGTCGCGGGCTACCTCCGCGACGGCATTTCGCACCTCTGCAAGGCCGTACCGGATTTGGCAGGAATATTCACCATTACAGCCTCCGAGAACTACACCAATTGCTGGTCGCACATGAGCGGAGACCAATGTCCGCGGTGTAGTAAACGCGCACCCGAGGAAGTCATCGCCGAGGTCAACACCTTAATGGCTCAAGGCATTGCCGAGTCCGGCAGCTCATGCCGCTTGATCGTCTGGGATTGGGGTTGGAAAGACGAATGGGCCGAGGGCATCATCAACCGTCTGCCGAAGAATGCCGCCCTTCAGAGTGTCAGCGAGTGGTCCCTCCCGATTACGCGCGGCGGTATTTCAAGCACGATTGGCGAATACTCCCTCTCTACGATTGGGCCCGGTCCGCGCGCGCTACGCCACTGGGAGTGGGCACGCAAGCAAGGTCTTCAGACCATTGCGAAGATTCAGGCCGGTACCTGTTGGGAGATCGGCTCCGTGCCCTACATCCCGGCCGTCGAGAATGTCGCTCAGCATGTTGCCAATCTGCGTGACACGGGTATCAACGGTCTTATGATGAGCTGGACGCTCGGTGGGTATCCCTCGGTGAATATGGAAGCTGCCATTGAAATGGGGCGCCGTGACAAACCCTCCGTTGACGATGCATTGATGACCGTAGCAACTCGATGCTATGGTGCATCCGCGGCACCTGCGATTGTACGCGCATGGAAAGGCTATAGCGCCGCCCTGCGCGAATACCCCTTCTCCACCGCCGTCCTGTACAACAGCCCTGTTCACATGGGACCCGCGAACTTGCTTTGGGACACCACGACGAGCTATCGAGAGCGTGGTGCAACTGGGTTCGCGTATCCATTCGACGCGATCGACTTTTGGCGAGGTCCGTATCCTCCGGAAGTCTTCGCGGCCCAATTCGGTCGTGTGGCGAGCGGATTTCGCGATACGCTTGAAAAGTTCAAGTTCGAGACAGGCAAAGAAACTAATCCGGCGCTAACGTTGGAGGCGGGAATTGCCGAGGCATCCGCAGCCAACTTCCAGAGCGTAGCCAATCAAACGTGGTTTGTCATCAAACGGGACCAGTTAATCCAGCTTGACACATGGGACGCCAACCCTGGTGCCAAAGGACTTCTGGACTCCCTCGAAGAAATCCTCAAGAGCGAAATCGCGCTTGCCAGCCGCCTTCGCGAGCTCCAAAGCGACGACTCTCGTATCGGATTCGAGGCGGCCTGCCAGTATTTCTTCGTGAATGTCGATCTCGGCGAGAAAGTCCTCAATTGCCGCGACCTGCTGGAACGTTGGATTCCCGAGCAACGCAAGAAGCTGGACACAGGGTCGAAGGGTTGACTTCGAATACTGCCCACAGATATCAGTTCCACTCACTGTTCTTGAAAGGAATATTTGCCTTACGATAGCATGGCAAAAAGAGTTGAAGAGAACTAAGTGCCTGACTTTATGCCTATTGCGCACTCAAACACGTGTCGTGACGGTCACGAAACCGGCACCTTAGTCGCGACGCTTGCAGCTGCTGCTTCTATCCGTGTGATCACAACAGGATATCATTTCCGCGAATATTGACCTCTTTAACGTTTTCAATAAGCACATCTTTGGGGAAACTAAGATTGCCTAGACTGACGACATCGAACCACAGCTTCCACAGTAGGTCATTTTGTTCTGCCCATTTCTCTACAATTTGTTCTGCTTGTGTTCTGCTTCTATTGATCGGCTGCACAAAACCGCTGTCGGGTCAACCTGTTCAGATTCCTCCACCTTCGAACGGGGAATCAACGCACTCTGTTAGTCCAAGTGTTTCTTCAGATAGTAATGCTATGCCGGATCAGGAGACGCGCGATCAGCTTGCTTCAATAGGATATCTAGCCGGATACACCGAGCAGCCAGAGCAAACTGGAGTCACTGTTTTTGATGAAAGGCGAGCACAGCCTGGGTACAACCTTTATACGTCCGGTCACACGCAAGCAGCATTTCTAACCGATATGTCCGGAACAGTCTTGCATACGTGGGAATTCAACGCTGGAACTCTCTACCCAGTCAATCCGACACAGGACTATTGGCGGCGAGTGTTTTTGTGTAAGAACGGCGATCTATATGCGTGCGTTGACACAAACGGCATCATCAAGTTGAATAGGACTTCGGAACTCATCTGGCATACGGACGGAGAAGATCTTCTACATCATGATTTCTTTGTTGATACGACGGGAATGGTCTATGCAATCGGCCGTCGTGTGGGGATCATCCCAGAGATTGACCCGGTAAAAGAGGTCATTGACGACACCGTTGTACTCTTTGACTCGACTGGAAAACGCATAAAACGATTTTCGATCTATAATGCTTTTAGAGGTACAGAATGGTTCCCTGCGATCACAAAGAAGGTTCGCGACTTCGTTGCCTTAACGGTTCACGACTCCAAGATACCGGTCGAGACGTTTCACACGAATACCATTGAAGTGTTCGATGGATCCCTGTCGAATGTGTCTCCATTGCTCAGGAAAGGCAATGCGGTGTTTTGCTCGCCGGTGCATCCGTGCATCTTCATTATCGATCTTGAACGCGAACGAGTCGTGTGGAACTGGTTCGGCCCCTGGAAAGGGGGCATTCATCAGCCGACCTTCCTGCCGAACGGCAACTATCTGTTGTTTCATAACGGACTCTCTCCTGACGGTCCGGAAGACGAGGCATCGCACGTATTTGAGTACGCGTACCCAGAGCAAGGGCCCGTGTGGCAGGTTTCGGGCAACGATCCCAAGCACAAGTTCTTCTCATTGTTCTCGTGCACCGCAGAACGGTTAGCCAATGAAAACACACTCATCGTTGTCAGCAATGAAGGGAAAGCCATCGAAGTCACCAAGGAAGGAGAGGTCGTCTGGGAATTCTGGAATCCCAATACTGTCGGCGCTGATATGGCCGGGATGAAGGGGTTTACAAATAGGAAGGACGGCAGGATAATTGGAACATTGTTCCAACTCGAGCGCGTTCCGCGTGACGTCCATGATTCGTGGTTAAACCCCGCGAAAGAGCCGTGACCGTGAGCATTTCGAATAGTGAAATTCCGGAAGCCGCTACTTTCACAAGTCTCAAGCCCTCCCCGCCACGGTTTCATATCTCGGAATCGGCAATGAACAATCTCGTGCGCGTTGCGTTTACGCTCGCGGTTGCGGTCAAAATTTGGCTGGTCCTTTGCTTTGCAATGCGAGCTGGCGGAGACGCCCCTGAAGATGACCGGCTCTTTATGTCCCTTGCCCAAAACATCATCTCTGGACAATGGCTTGGAACCTACGACACGTATACGCTGGTAAAATGTCCGTTCTTTCCCATTTGGATCGCGGCGATGTTCTATTTGAACATCCCGCTGCTCGTCAGTTATCAGCTTTTGCACGCGGGTGCTTGTCTCCTACTTGCGGCGGCACTACGACCAAGCATTCCACGACAAGCCACTCGATTTGCGATCTTCCTTTGGTTTCTTTTTGATCCGGTCATGTATAGCTACATGGCCTCCCACGTTGTTCGCGACGCCATTAACACCCCGATGACATTAATTATCCTCACTGCAATGATTGCTATTTTGACGAGGCTTGACCGCTCGCCACGCAGCTTGCTGAGATGGTCACTTCTTCTTGGCTCAACCCTCGCCGCATTTTGGACGAGTCGCGAAGAGGCCGTCTGGATTGTGCCGGGATTGCTGGCTGCTCTGGGGTATGCACTTTACATCGTTTGGAGGTGCCGTGACAGCGCCTTGCCCAAAACCATGATACTTGTTTTGCCCGCTCTGATGTGCGCAGCCGGTACGGTCACAGTCTGTGCGCTGAATTATGTTCACTACGGTGTCTTTGAATTGTCTGAGTTCAAAAGCACAGCATTCAAACGGGCCAATGGCGCCCTCATGCGTGTAAAGCACGAAAGCTGGAACCAGTACGATAACGTCCCTCAAGAGGTCCGGATGAAGATCTACGAGGTCAGTCCGGCATTTGCGGAATTGAAGGGCTTCTTAGAAGGTCCGCCCGGCGAAGCATGGGGTAGGGGCGCAGAGTCCTGGCTTGAGGGAGGAACCCCCAGTCCCAAAGATATACGTGGAGGATTTTTCGTGTGGGCCATGCGCCAGGCGACAGATGTCCAGGGGCACTACTCAAGCGCGATAGAAGCCGCATCTTATTTCGATCGCATCGCCGACGAAATTAATGCTGCATGCGAAGACGGGCGTCTTGAATGCGGAAGGGAGCGTTCTTCGATGATGCCCCCGTGGCGAAACGAGTACATCCCACTGCTCCTGGATAGCTTGTCTCAGTGCCTTTGGAACCAGCTGATGCTTACGGGAGTCGAGGTGCGCGAACTTGAATCGACAGGTCCGATTAACCTGAGGGCGATCTTCGCCGACATCGGGCGCGCGCGCTTGACGCCTGATCCCACAGGAATTGGTGCTACGCCAACACCCCCCAATCAGGCCCGCCTGAATGAGTTCCGTTTCGAAATACTGCGTGCGCTCAACTCATACTTTCTCAAGATTGTCCCTGTGGTGACCGTGTGTGGCATTTTGGCGTTTGCGGTAACGGTCATACGTGCACTTCGCTCGCGGTCATTGAGTCCGATACTAACCATCAACCTGATTCTGCTTGTCTTCTTCGCGTCACGGACTGCGGTGCTATGTGTTGTCACCGTGATGTCCTTCGACACCTTGAAAGTGCCCTACATCACGCCACTTGGTCCTATTCTTCAATTGCTCTGTTGCCTATCGCTATATCACCTGAGCCAGAATAGCAAGTCCGCCAATGCTGGCAGGCGTGACGCTGCTCCTGGACCTAATCACGATGCGTAAGAAAGTCACTCGCAAGGGCAGCGATTCACTCGAACAGTCGGCTTTGAGCGCAATGGCGCGCCTCCATTCGGGGCTGGTCATGAAGCGCCGCGCGCGTGCTTTGTCAAGCCATATTGCGTCGATGCTGCCGAAATCCTCTCGCGTGCTGGATATCGGCGCAGGAAACGGCAAGTTGGCGAGGGCAATCATGGGTCTCCGGCCTGACGTAAGGATCGACGGCGTTGATACGATGTTATGGCCAGAGCGCCTCATCGATGTACGTGAATTTGACGGGACGAAGATTCCCCATGGCGATGGCGCGTACGACGCATGCTTGCTAAGTGACGTGCTTCATCATGCAAAAGCTCCGATAACTTTACTGTGCGAGGCGGTTCGCGTGGCAAGGATGGGCATCGTCATCAAGGATCATGTCGCCGAATCCCGCTGGGACATCGCAGCGTTGAGATTCATGGATTGGTTTGGCAATCGCGGTCACGGAGTGACACTTGTGTACGACTACTGGGATTGGCAAACGTGGAATAATGCCTTCAATCAGACAGGACTCAAAATAGATCGGATGGAGCGCAAATTGGGCTTGTATCCATTTCCTGTATCGCTTCTATTCGATCGCAAGCTGCATTTTGTCGCCTACTTGGAAATCCGGGGTAGTCGCGCTTGACCAGAGCAGTGCTATCAAAGCTTGTGTTGCTGTTGCCACAAACACAACATCAAGATGCAAAAGAGCAGAAACCCGTGATCATGCTGTCCGGTGACATGCTCCCGAAGGCGCCGACCTACAGCATCGGCATTGAATACGCTCCCAGCCTGTAACGCCGATTTGCTCAGCACATCATTGCTCAGCTCCCTCCATGGCCCTGGAATCCAATGGCTGACAGGCGCATTGAACCCGCGCTTTGGCCGTCGCACGATGTCGCGTGGAATCAAGTGGCTGGCAACGCGCTTAAGTAGATACTTGCGCTGAAGACCGCGCATCTTGAATCGGCTCGGCAGCCCCGCGCAGTACTCGACGAGTTCATGATCCAGAAACGGACTGCGCACCTCGAGCCCGTGAGCCATACTCGCACGGTCGGCCTTCGTCAGAATATCGTCGGGCAGCCAGGTTTTGTAATCGACATAGAGTGCCTTATCCAGCGGAGAGAGACCTTGGGCTTCCCTATCCGCGGCAAGCGCGGGACCGAAGGGGTCGGTATCCCGCGACCAGAAGTCCGGATTGATGAGTTCACGCAAGCCGTCAAAAACAGCCAACATGCGCCACGATGCATGCGCGGAAGCAGAGTCGAGTGAAGCGCCGCGCAAGAACTGTTTCAACTTGAAGACTGCCCCAACTTTGCTCCGTGTATCGGGAATCAAGGCTGCAAGACGCTCAGCGACACGTAATGCCGATGGAGGAAGCCAACCGATCGTTCGTAGCAACGCGTCGGCGGTGTGAGTCGTGTACCCAGCGAGAAGTTCATCTCCTCCGTCGCCCGATAGTGCAACTGTTAGACGACTGCGCGCAGTCCGGCAAAGAACGTATGTGGGCAGAATTGAGGTGTCGGCAAACGGTTCATCGAGCCGCCCGGCAACTTCAAGTAAAAGATCAGGACTGTCGCACGACACGACAGAATCGTGGTGTTCCGCATCGAGGAACTTTGCCATCGCTCGCGCATATGGAAGCTCGTCAAATGTCGCTTCGCTAAATCCGACACTAAACGTGATGAGACGTTCCTTGGACTTGGCAGCGAGTGCGCATACGACGCTTGAATCGATTCCCCCGCTAAGCAGCGCGCCGAGAGGGACGTCCGAAACGAGCCGACGCGTCGTAGCCTTCTCGAGGCGTGCAAGGAACTCAGCTTCAACATCCGACTCATTTTGCACGGCAGGATGCGCATTACCCCATATCGCCGCCAAGTCCCAGTACCGGCGCAAGGTATGCGCTTCGCCCCGTTTCCATCGGAGCATCGTTGCCGGCGGAAGCCGGTGCAATCCCTCTATGATCGAGTCATCGCCAGGAATATAGCTCAGCGCGACGTAATTGCAGACAGCGGTGCGGTTAAGCCTTCGTGAACTGAGGCCGGATTGGAGAAGTGCCGACACCTCAGACGCAAAAGCGATTCCTTGCTGGCCTCCAAGTTCAAGCCAGTACAACGGTTTAACGCCAAGTCTGTCGCGCAACAAGAACAACTCTTCGCTTCGGTCATCCCAAATTGCGATAGCGAACATCCCGACGATTCGGTCGAGAAAGTCTATTCCCCATTCCAGATACGCGTGGAGAATCGATTCGGTATCGCTCTGTGTTCGAAATGCGCGACCTCGCGCTTCGAGTTGAGAACGCAATTCCCGGTAGTTGTAGATTTCGCCATTGAATACCAGGGACACCGAACCGGTTTCATCCGACATGGGCTGCGCACCGCCTTCGATATCGATTATCGACAGACGCGTGTGCCCTAAGGCAAAGCCTCGCTCAATTTGTATGCGTTCGCCGTCGGGTCCTCGGCGCCGCAATGCATCGATCATCGAATCGAGCGTATCGCGATCCGGAGTTCGCGCTCGGTCAGTGTAGACGATACCGCAGATTCCGCACACGGGCTATTCGCTTTCGCCTAGGGGCCGCGCCGGTCAAGAGGCACATAGCCACGCTCGGGGAAGGCTATCCCCGAATACTGGATGCGCCGTTGCTCGGCAAGGAAACCCAGTCCGGCCAGCGTGTTCACGGCGGCGATAGTCACGGCAAGAATTAGAAGCGCGGGGGCTACCTGTGGAATAAGGAAAGCCAAAACAGCGATTACGCAGCCGCAGAGCAGCGCGAACAAGCATTCGAGAATGAAGAGTTTAATTGGATTGAAGAAGAGTATCGTCATGATGATGATTTGTGCGGCCCGCAACGTGTCGCGGACATAGCGAACATGACTCGCATCGATTCGGGGATGATAAGCGATGGGCCGATAGTCCACGAAGTGATACGTAAGAAACGCGATTATCGTGATGGTCGTTGTGTAGGAGAACCCGCCTGACATTACCGGCGCAAAACGTAACAGCATATCGCGGCGCATCACGCGCAGGCCACTGTTGATGTCCGGGATCTTCTGGCCGACTGTAAATTCACTTAGCAACTTAAAAGCCACGCGCACCCAGGACTTTATCGCGCTGCCACGATAGTGCTTTCCCTGGCGCGCCCCCACGAGCATATCGAGATCGCGAGATACCGTCTCTTCAAGCATTCCAGGGAGTTCTTCGACAGGATAGGTGCCGTCGGCATCGGTAATGCCAATCCAGGGATGGCGCGCATTGCGGACGCCAGTCGAAATGGAGTTGCCGTAACCGGCATTTCGAGGATGCGTGATTACATAGGCGCCAGCCTCTTCGGCGAACTGTCGCGTGCGGTCGGTCGAGCAGTCATCGACTACAATAATTTCCAAATCGTGCGACGTAGTCTCGAAGGCCTTGCGTACGGCGCGCACAGTGTCCCCCACGCCATTCTCTTCGTTGAATGCGGGTATAACCACGGAAATGGACGCCATTAAACCTCCTCGCGGCGCACTGCTGCCATTCGTCGCTGAAGCGTCACCGCTTAATCCCCGATCCACGCCAGCTCACTCCGCAATACCGGCTGATATGAACGGCTGAAAACGCGTTGTCCTGCTCGAACCAGCGATGGATGCGGGCCTCATCGATGAATTCGACTTGCGGCGCGCTCAACTTGTCGAATACGTTGAGAACGTTCCGATTGAAGTCGAGCATTCTGAAATTCCGGAAGTATTCATAAAACGGCAAGAAGCGTAACGGCAAAAGATACACCGTATAGATCGGCAAATACATCGCCGCAGTTATAAACCTCGATAACCACAGCAAGAACTTTGGAGAGGCCCCGCGTAACAACAACCGGCGGATTGGTTCCACACCCCAGCGAACAAGCGCATTGCCTTCCTTGCTGTACACCCAAATGATGAGCCGGCCACCAGACTTAACGTGCTTCGTGAGATTTGCTGCCGTCTTGTCGGGGTCGTCCGTGTGATGAATAACGCCAATCGAAAACACTATGTCGAACTGCCGCCCCAGTTCCATCGTCGCGATATCGGCTTCGACAAACGTGACGTTTGGGAACTGCCTTGTACGCTCCCTGGCAATATCGATGGTATTGAGGTCGACAGCCGTGATACTGGATGCCTGCGAAGCGACCAAGCGAGTATGCTGTCCGCCGCCACACCCACATTCAAGGACGTCCATGCCGCGAAAATCTTCAAGCGTGGCGGGGTGGATCCAGTCTAGAAAGAGAAACTCTTCGCGGTCATCGAACAACGTCCATTGGTCGTGCCATTCCCTTTGCTTGACTTGCTCCATTGGGCGTTCGCGATCCGTTCGATAGATAGACTCTCGACCTGCGGGACGTCGCTTCGATGCGGAGTCTAGCATGGGCAAAGCAGCAAAGCAAACATAGCAAAGAAGCGCACGCAACACCCTCAATGACCTGGAGTCATCGCGCTATTCGGATAGAAGGGAGATTCTCTTCCCCTATACCTTCGCTTCTTTGAGTCTCAATTTCTACTTTGCGCCTGGCTCTATCCTCCTCCGCTGTCGGAGACTCATTTGATTCCCAGATACTGAAGTCCTTCGATTCTAGCGCCAGGAAGTACTCCCGCCTGAGAAACGCATCCAATTCCGGGAAATTCGAAGAACAATCTCGACCTTTGATGAACTCCACGTCCATTTCGCTTCTGAGGATGAACCGCGGCTTCGCCGTCTCAAGTTCTTCCACGAATCCCTTGCGCAAATCTACAACAAAGGGATTCGATACATGATGAAACAAACCTTCTCCCCATACAATGCGGGTGGCAACTTTGGCTTCGGTTTCCAATGCGGCGTGAATTGTCCCGCAAAAGCCCCATTCTATCGGTTGAATCGTGTCGCCGGGTTTGAGACGCTTTGCAAGCCATGTGGTCATACGTTTTGTGCGGGCCGCCGGGTTCACAAGCTCAAGCGGCGTCTCCTTGATTTCGCTGACGTTGGTGTAGAAGAGTCCTCCGACAACGTACGCGGCAAGGACGAGTGAAAAGACCCGATAGCGCAGCGGAGTCGCTTCCGGCCACTTCTTCAGACAAAGTCCCATCCACACACAGCTGAAGAGCCAAAACGGATAGTAGTGGTAGTCGTAGAATCGCAGACTGAACGCCGGGTACAGCATGTACGCGCCCAGAAGACCCAGGTAGAGATAGCCCAATCTGCGTTCCTTCGGTGTAGTCGTGGGAGATAGAATCAACAGCGATACACCGGCAATTGTCCCCGTGGCCAATAAGAAATTACCCCAGGGTCGCCAACTCAAAACCATCTTGATTAGATAGGGCCAGCGTTCGCCCGGTTCAAACACGCGGTTCCACAGATTGATGTCTGCGTGCAGCGGGAAGAACACCGTCATGGTCCGCATGTACTCGCCCAGAATGCCGTAATAGACGCAATAAGCAATCATCCACAGAATGGGAATGATGCCACCCAACGAACACCACAATGCGACATGCAATGCTCTCGAAAACCACTTCGTGGACCGCGCCTCATCACTCGCATCGCGGTCAAAGAGCAGATAGCCGTACAGCGCTGCTCCGCATATTGCCAGGTGCGGCTTTAGGGTCACGAGAACCCCGCAGAAAAGTCCCGTCATGAACATGCGCAGTCGCGGCCGGCCAGCGAACCAGATCGTTGTCGACAGCACGGCTAGGGCAATCGGCACCATCGCCAAGTACTCTCGTTCCAGACTCGCGTGTTCGTAGTAAAAGTACTGAAGCAGACCTAGCATCAGCGCGGCGGCAAGTCCTGCCCGTCTGCCAAATGGAGCAAGCATGCGGACCATAAGGATCATCGTAAGCAGCATGACCGTGGCATCCGCGATGCGAATACCCATCACCGACCCGCCGAAGATGTGATACAACCATCGAAACATCACATGGGTGCCGATTAGGTTGTACGTGAAAAAGTCGCGGACGGGCACCATGCCAAATCGATCCATAAGGAATCCCGAATACATGAAGATAGGGCCGTCGCAAATCGTCATCCACGACAACGAAGTCCACATTCCCAAGGCGAGAAGTACCGCCATCGGCACATGGAAGAGACCATATACCAACACACTTTCCGTGAACAGGAGACGGAACGTCCCGAATGGACTTTTCGCGTCACGTGCCATCACGACACCTTGGACCTATAGCTATTCAAGACTGAACTCCTGCGGATCGACCGGTCTCTTCTCGTTGCTGTCGTCCGGCGCGCGAGCACGATCCTCGTCGGCAGTAGGGGAATCGTTGTGTTCCCAAATGCGGAAGTCTCTCGAGTCTATTGCCAAAAAATAGTCTCGCTTAAGCAATGCGTCCAGTTCCTCAAAGTCCTGCGAACAATCGCGCCCCGACATGTAGTCCCAGTCCATCTTGCTGCGAATTACAAAGCGGGGTTTGTTCTCAGTGAGATCTTGGATAAATTTCTTTCGCAAGTCCTGTATGAAAGGATTGGAGAGGTGGTGAAACAGTCCTTCGGCCCAAATGATATCGGTGGCCACCTTGGCCTCGGTCAGCAGGGCCGCGTGAATGATCCCGCAGAATCCCCATTCAATAGGCTGAATCGTATCGCCGGGCTGCAGGCGCCGTTCCAGCCACGTGGCAATGCGTTTCGTGCGAGGCTCCGGCGCAATGGAGCTTGGCAAGGTCTGAACTGGCTTGAACATGAGACTAGGGTCAGAATAGAACAGGCTGACGATGATGTACGCCGAGACTGCCCTTGAAAAGACATTCACTCGGACTGGGGTTCCGCTTGGCCACTTGCGAAAACAGAATGCTAGCCATGCGCACGCGAAGAACCGGAACGGATAGTAATGGTGCTCGTAGAATCGACCCGCCAAACACGGATAGAGCAAATAGACGATCAGCAAGGCAAGCATCAGATTGCCGAACCGGCGTTCCCGCTTGTCGAATCCTGGCAAGAAAAGGAATAGCGCCACCCCAGTAACGGCCCCAACGGCCAGCTGAAAATCTCCCCACGGAGTCACGAGCAACGTCATGTACACGAGATACGGCAGACGCTCTCCGGGTTCAAAAACGGATCGCCTGCCGCTGATATCGGCGTGAAGCGGAAAGAACTCGACGATTGTTCTGACGAACTCGCCCAAGACACCGTAGTAAGCAAAGTAGGCGGCCATCCACAATAGTGGCAGACAACCGCCCAGACTGAAATAGAAGAAGATGCTGAGCCCACGGCTGCCCCATTGACGCCAGTTGAGCGGCTCCTCGGAATCCCGATCCATGATCATGTAGAGATAGATGACCATGCCGCCGACAATAAGATGGGGCTTGATCGTCACAAGCGCTCCACAGAAGAAACCCGACAATATCCAGCGCAGTCTTTGCTTGGCGCCAAACCACGCTGTGGCCGAAAGGACCATAAGCGACAGCGGCACCAATGCGAGGTAGTCGCGTTGCAGATAGCTGAGCGCACCGTAGCGAATATGAAGCAATCCGAAACCAATGGCCCCAATCCACACTGCGCGCCGCCCAAACGGGACCAACATCCGGGCCATAAGGGGAAGAATGACCACCAGGATGGATGTATCCGCGATACGCATGCCACGGTTGCTGCTCCCGAAAAAATGGTACAACCAGCGGAAGACTTCGTGCGTCGTGAGAAGGTTGTAGGTGAAGAAATCGCGCACCGGGACCATGTTAAAATGGTCCATGAGAAATCCCGTGTACAAAAAGACGGGCACGTCAATCACGGTATCCCAGTCTAGGGAGTACCACCAGGTTATGAGAAAGATGACTGTGGTCGGAGCCAGAAGGAATCCGTAAACGAAGATGCGGTCCCATAGGATGGAACGGTTCTGCGCCACAGACATCGACTATTCCTTCGCTAAATGGACGAATCTGTCATTTACCCGGAGATACGTGCGTGGAGCATCCCCATGAGAGGGGCTGGGGGACGCCAAGAGCCAGAGTATACATGTCGCGAAAGGCCGAAACCAGGGAAACTCCAATCTCCGAGAC
>JAIBAQ010000007.1 GCA_019695095.1 Candidatus Hydrogenedentota bacterium | reverse complement strand
CCGGAGGCGCGGGATACACCACCACACCGGGCGCCTGAGCAAACGCCTCCAACGTGGTAACCGACACGAGCACCAACCCAACGCCAAGAGCTATGACGAAGCGCGACATGAGCAAACTCCTTACTAAATGCTTGAGGTACACGTCACCGCAACAAATCGATTGCGAATTCGGCATTTGTATCTTCTCGTTGTACTTTCCGCTGGTGGATAGGCGAAGGCAGCGCGGTATCGCTCCGGCAATCCTCATGGAGTCGCTGCCTTGGCCACCCCTTCGGCCGAGTAGAAGATGAGTCGCGAATCGCGACGGTTGGGGATGACAATCTCGAAACCATGTTTACGAAGCTGTTCTCCGGAGAAGACCCATGTCTGGCCGGAATCGTAGTCTTCGAACTTCCATCGCTTCGCGGGATCGATTGTCTGAAGATCGAACGTCATGGTGGGGACATCGCTTTTCTCGCGGCGCAGCGCGACAATCATCCCTTCTTGTTCGCCGGGCAGATACAGGTGATACGCGGTCCACGCGGATGGGCTGCGCTGTTCGTGCGCCAATGGGTAGTAGTCGCCGAAGAAGTATTTCTTGCAGCGTAGCGCCTGCACGACATTTGCCTTGAGCTGTAGCCACTCCGGCTCTGTCTTGGCGACGATTGCGTTCTCCTGGCCCGGACTCAAGGCACAGCGCGCTTCATACGTGTCGTAGAGCGACCAGCCTCGAATCATGCTCCCCTGAATGGGCAGCCAATACTGAATGCCGTAGCTGTGGTCCTGCGTGGACTCGGCTGTCGCTTCGGGAAAGCAGTTGTAGTCGCTGCGCCACAGAGGTTGGCCACGGGAAATCGATTCCAGATCGATGCGACGCCCGCCGCTGGCGCAATTGAGAATCGCCAGTTTCGGAAACTCCTTGAGGAGCGTATCCCAGAAGGCAAAGTGACCTTCGATGAACCGCATCTCCTTCATGCCCCAGCGGTCGGGCTCGGCGGCCTTTTCGAGATACGGATTCGGCTCGATATTGAAATCCTCCTCGTACCAGTCGATGTTGTAGTCCCTGATCAATCCACCAACAACGTCCACCGCCCACTTCAACGATTCAGGCTTGCCGAGATCGAGCAAGAGTGTTTGTCCGTCGCGGATCGTGCCGTCGGCATTTCCGGTCAGGAAGTACTCGGGATGCTCCAGAGTGATGGGCCGGCCGTGAAGGGCGCGGCACGGTTCCACCCACACGAGGAACTTCATGCCCGCCGCGTGTGCGGCATCGCTGACCGGTTTCAATGTTCCGTTGTGCCAATTGGGATTGGGCCGCCAGTCTCCGGCCATTGGTCCCCAGTCGCCTTCGAACACCGAGTACGACGGCACGACTCCGGTTCCGTACCAGCCCGCGTCGAACCAATAGACGTCCAGGGGGACTTGGTATTGCTTGAGCTTTTCGATGATCTCGAGGTGTTCTTTTGATGGGATGCCGCCCCAGACTACGCCGGAGATCGGCGGCTCGACGAGCTTGCCATCGATGCGCGGCGAATAATGCTCAAGGACGAGTTTACGGAACATGTTTTGACCATGCAGCAACTCGCCTTGCCAGTAGAGCGCCACATTCAACGTAGACCGGACCGTTTCGCCGGGATGAAGGATCGAATCGAAGTTCTCGACGCCGGCGAGTATGGTCGATTTACCATTGCCCTGATGATCGAAATAGGCCCGCCACGCTCCGCTCCAGCCGAGTCCGGTGATGAGGCCATCGCCGCCGGTCTGATAGTTGAAGAATGGCAGCCAAACCGCGCTCGAACGTTTGTCGTTGGGAATGAGATAGGAATGGGCTTGTCCCCAAGCTGCGTTGGAAGGCGAGTCCATGGCGATTCGGCGGCGTTTGTCCCACATCGAGTTGTGCATGAACTCGCTCATGAAGTGAAAGTCGTCTTCATGACCTGGGGAGCCTACGGAACGGTGCAACACGGGCATCGTGTTGTCAGGAGCGTTCCAATACGTGTCAATCCCCCAGAAATCGTGCACCTTCGCAGAGTCGGCTTGCCCGTCGTTGCGAACTCGGACGACCCACTCGAAGGCGGGGAAATCTCGGAACTCGGTGAGGGTCATCTCGCAGTAGAGCGACGTCTGGGCATCGGTCCAACTGAAGACATGGGCGCGCGTGTTGTCGCTCTGCCATTCTCCTGACTGGATGTTCGCCGAGGCGAGGGTTACCCACTCCCGGCTGCTTCGCTCACCGCATTTGAACGAGAACGGGAGATCGGGAAGGTAGCGATCCGCGTTGGCCTCGCCTTGCCTCAAGAGGAACTGTTTCCATTGCGCGACGAACGCCGTCTCGGCGTCTGCCGGGCGAGAGGAGTAGGGTTCCAGAGGAGGTGCCTCGGCGCGGGCGAGGTGTACAGCGAAGAACGTGAAAAGTGAGAGTGCAACAAAAATGCCGAACTCATTCCGGACGGAATTACTCCGCGTCATGTGAATGCCCCCCTGAAACCGTGACGCCCGTCTTGCCGCCGATAAGGGACCTTCTCCCTTGGCGACCTTCGGGCATGGTAACGCACGACCACGGCCGATTCCATTTTGGATGTCTCAGGTTCGTTTTCTCTATTTGGGGCAAGCCGCCGTACGGAAACGCGGGCAGCCGGCGATAGGAGTCCCGCCAGCCGGCCTTACCGCGAGAACCACGAAATGGCAAATGCCGCGAATGATGGTCGCGAACGAACGTAATTGGGCGCAGGGACAAGAGGAGAACTGACAGGATTAACACGATTCACAAGATTTCGTGGCACTGTATGTGGTACGCGAACGGCTTGTGTCGCGCCTGGCACAGATGAAGCGCGGACTGTGAGTGCAACGCTTGAGAACCTCATGCTGGCGGAAGCACGGGGACTGGAGACCTCACGGTCCGTAAGAATGACAGGGTCCGAAGACCCTGCCACAACACAAGATTCGTAACCCCGTTACATCGCGGGCCGGTCTTACTCAATCGCCTTCAGTATCGCCTCCGCGATTCGCTGCATGCCTTTGTCTCCGGGATGGCCGCCGACGCCGGAGTGGGCGATGGTGCGTTCGGAGCGGGCGTAGTTGGATTCGTCAGGGGTGAGGGGGCTCAGGTCGACGTAGGTGACTCCGGTTTCGTCTGCGGCCTGTTTGAGGGCGGCGTCTTTGGCCTTCATGAGAGGGAAGCAACTGCGGACCACAATCCTGGGGTGGCTGCGGGTTTGGAGAGTCTCGATCAACTTCTTGAAGGCGTCCTTGAACTTGGTCTGTACGTCGGGGGACGTCAACTCGGCGACGTTTTCGCCAATCGCGAGAATGACGAGGTCGGCCTTGAAATCAAGCGCATCTTTGAGTCCGGCATTGATATCGAAGGTGGCGTACTGGCGCTCGAAGTCGGCGATGTTCTTGACGAGGGTTTCGGGTGCGGCTCCGGAGCGGTCCGTGAGGGCTTTCGTCACAAGGTGGACGTAGTCTTTCTCTTCGGCGGTGGCGGCCATGCCCCAGTTGCCGGTCCAACCGATGTCTTCTTTGGGGCCGTGGAGGGTAATGCTGTTGCCGAGAAAAAGAACCTTGCGTGGATGCACCTTTGCCGGGGCACTTTCGTCCTTCTGGGCGGCCATAACGGGGGCTTCGGTGACGAAGACGGTTAGTGCCGTTATGGCGCACATCATCACTAAAAGACTGAAAGAAAAGTACTTATGAGACTTCGAGCCGCTCGCCAGCCTCGACGATCCAGAGTTGATAGACATTTACACCCCCTTTGACCTGTATCCGGCGTATACCGGGTTACGCCCATCGTGCCACAGATCGGGTTGGCATTGCGATTTCGCATCTGCGACAATATATATCCTAAGAGTAGGAGTGCCGTGCGACTGATGTGGGCCGTAGGGGACAGATTGACAGGCCCAACCTAAGCCTCTTTTGATTCTCGCGATGGCTTTGTGCCGAAGTTTGCCATCAATGGAGGTCCAGACGTGCGTGAACGGCGAAACTGGCGGCAGACCGTCGTCATGTGTGCAGCGGTTGCAGGCGCGTATGTCATTTTTGCCCGGCTTGGACTGCTATTTGCGGTGGCCAACGGAAGCGTGAGTTTGATTTGGCCGCCCGCGGGCATTGCCGTGGCGGCCATCACCTTGTGGGGCGCACGCGTGGTTCCCGGTGTATTCCTGGGTTCGCTGGCGGCGAATCTCCTTGGGGGGGAACCGTGGCTATTCCCGGTCGCGGCGGCGATTGGCAACACACTGGAAGCCGGGATAGGCGCCTTGCTACTTAGGCGGGTAATCCGATTCCGAAGCGAAATGGATCGGATACGCGATATTGTTGCTCTTCCGTTGTGGGTGGCCCCAATTTCCGCATTGGCCGCATCGACCCTCGGAGTGGTGGCTCTGTGGAGCGTCGGGAGCGTGACGGCGGCGGGATTCACGCGAACCTGGTTTCACTGGTGGCTGGGCGACACGATAGGCATGGTGGTTGTCGCACCGGTGCTGTTCGCGCTTGCGTCGTATGGCTTGCCCAAGGGCCTGGCACTGAAACGGGGAACGGAAATCGCCGCGCTTTTGGCGGCGGCGTTTGCCGCGGGTCTGGTGCTGTTTGGAGCCGCGTTCCCCGCGTGGCCCGCGCTGACGATTCTGGTCATCCCACTGCTTATTCTGGTAGCCCTCCGGTTCACACTTCGCGAAGTTGTCATTGCGAATGCGCTGGTCGCGGCGGGCGCAACGATTGCGGTTGCACAGACTCTTGGGGCATCTCCGCCGAATGAGCTCGTACGCGGCATGCTCACGCTATGTGTGTTGCTGCTGGTTTCAAGCCTTACCGTGCAGATTCTGGCGGTATTGCTTGAGGAGCGGAATCGCAAAGAGCGTGCCCTACACGAAAACGAGCAGAAGTATCGCGAGCTCGTCGAGAATGCGAACAGCATCATTCTGCGCTGGTCACATGAGGGGAAGATAACCTTCCTCAACGAATTCGGCCAGCGATTCTTCGGCTATTCGGCAGAGGAGATCCTGGGACGCCACGTGGTGGGCACGATTGTGCCGCTCACGGAAAGCAGCGGCCGGGACCTGAAACCGCTTATAGAGCAAATCTGCGCGAATCCGAAAGCCTTCGAGCAAAACGTCAACGAGAACGTGCGGCGCAACGGGGAGCGGGTGTGGGTTGCGTGGACCAACAGAATCACGCGCGACGAGCAAGGCCAGGTCTTGGGAATCCTGAGCGTGGGAACGGACATCACGGCGCAGAAAGAGGCGCAAGATGCGCTTCGCCGCAGCGAGGAACAGTTTCGCCTCATCACGGAAAACCTCGCCGATTTGGTCGTGGTGCTGGATCTGGAAGGCAAACGCCTCTATAGCAGTCCCTCCTATGGGGGAATTCTTGGGAATCCGGATAGTCTGCGGGGAACTTCATCGTTCGAGCAGGTCCACCCGGATGACCGGGACAGGGTGCAGGCTGCGTTTCGAGAGACGGTCCGCACGGGTCAGGGACACCGCCTGGAGTACCGTTTGGTGGATCAGGATGGCAAGCCGCGCCACATCGAATCTCAGGGCAGTGTGATTCGGGATGCGCAAGGCCAGGTGGCGCAGGTGGTGGTGGTTTCGCGCGATATAACGGAGCGTCTATTGGCGGAAAAGGCCGTGCGGGAACTGAATGCCACGTTGGAACGCCGCGTAGTGGAGCGCACTGCGGAACTTGAGTTGGCAAAGGAACGGGCCGAGTCGGCGGATCGGCTTAAGTCGGCATTCCTGGCGGCGATGTCGCACGAATTGCGCACGCCGCTCAATTCAATCATCGGTTTTACGGGGATCGTGTTGCAGGAGTTGCCGGGGCCGCTCAATCCGGAACAGACCAAGCAACTTAAGATGGTCCAGGGTAGCGCGCGGCATCTCTTGGCGCTCATCAATGATGTCCTCGACCTTTCGAAGATTGAAGCGGGCCAGTTGGAGGTCGAGGCGAAGCCGTTTAACGCGCGCGAATCGATTGAGAGAGTCATGCATCTGGTCGCGCCGATGGCGGAGGCAAAAGGGTTAACTTTGTCGTCGGACATTTCGCCCGAAGTGGACCACATGGTCAACGATCGCAGGCGCTTTGAGCAGATACTCATCAACCTGATTAACAACGGGCTGAAGTTCACGGAAAAGGGCGGCGTACGGGTCGATTGTACAATTGAGGGGAGCGACCTCGTTACTCGGGTGCGAGACACGGGGATTGGGATTAAGCCTGAAGACATGGGAACGCTATTCCAAGCCTTCCGGCAGATTGACGCGGGCTTGACGCGGAACCACGAGGGGACGGGACTGGGCCTATCGATCTGCAAGCGCCTCATCGAAAAGATGGGCGGCCGGATCTGGGCCGAAAGCGAATGGGGAGTTGGGAGTGCTTTCGGTTTTACGCTTCCCGTATCGCAGAGTTAGGAGTAGACGGTGAAGAAGAAGGTGCTTGTTATCGAGGACAATGAGCAGAACCTCTATTTGGTTACGTTCATGCTCGAGAAGAAGGGTTACGAGGTCGTACAAGCCCGCGACGGTCTTCAGGGGATCGATTTGGCAGGCAAAATAGCGCCAACGCTCATTCTTCTGGATATTCAATTACCGGGTATGGACGGGTATGAAGTCGCGCAGGCGTTGCGGAGCAATCCGGCGATTACAGGGGTGCCCATTATTGCGGTGACGAGCTATGCAATGGTCGGGGATCGAGAACGTGCATTGGAGGCGGGATGCACCGGATACATTGAGAAACCGATCAATCCTGAGACGTTTATCGCCGATGTTGAGCGGCATGTGACGTAAGGAACGGGCCTGAAGGGGAGGCGCCGATGACAAGGCTTCTGGTTGTAGATGACAACGAGCAGAATCGCTACTTGCTTCAAGCTTTGCTGGTTGGACATGGCTATGAGGTTCAAGTGGCGGTGGAAGGCGCGGAGGCTCTTGAGATCGCGCGCACAACGCCACCGAACTTAATCGTTACGGATATTTTGATGCCCGGCATGGACGGGTATTCGCTGTGTAGGCATTGGAAGAATGACGCAACGCTCAAAAGCATTCCTTTCGTTTTCTACACGGCTACGTACACTGACGCAAAAGACGAGGAATTTGCGCTGGGGCTTGGCGCGGATAGGTTCATCATTAAACCGCAAGAACCGGAGGCCTTGCTGGGGATCATTGAAGAGGTAATCAGTGATCACGAAGCTGGGCGACTAGGACCGCCGCGCGAATCCGCGTTGGAAGAGACGGCCTACGTCAAAGGATACAACGAGGCGCTCATCCGAAAGCTAGAAGACAAGCTCATGCAACTGGAGATCACAAAGGCGTCTTTGGAGCGCGAGGTAGCCGAGCGCCGGCGCGCGGAGGAAGACGCGCTCCGAGCTGGACGCGAATGGCAACGCACGTTCGACGCTACGAACAGCGCGATGTGGATTCTGGATCTGGAGCAACGCATCGTACGGTCCAACAAGACCTCGGAACGCTTCTTTCCGTATTCATGCGACGAGTTAATTGGCAAACACTGCTGGGAGGTCGTTCACAATTCGGATCGGCCCATAGTCGGATGTCCAACCCAGCGAGTGCGGGAAAGCCTGCGGCGCGAGAGCATGGAACACCAGACCGAGAGGGGCTGGTTCGAGATTACGGTGGATCCGGTTCTGGATAAGGAGGGCCGATTTGCGGGATCCATCCACATCGTGAGCGATATTACCGAGCGCAAGCGGACGCATGAGGCGCTGGCTACGCACTCACGGCGAGTTCAGGCCTTGATAGACCTTCAGCAATTGTCGCACGCGCCAGCGGACCAGGTTCTAGATTTCGCTATCGATGCATTCATGAGCGTCACGCAAAGCGAGCATGCGTTTGTGGGGATACTGAGTGAAGACGAAAAGTCGATGGTCATCCAGCGGTGCTCTAAAGGAGCATTCAACGTCGATGGTATTCCCGTTGAATCGGAACACTGCGCCGTCGAGTTTTGGGAGAACTCCGTCCGCGAGCGGAAACCCATCTTATGTAACACGACCACGGCGCCAGGCGCCGGAGCGCTCGAGGTCGATTCAGGGAATGCGGAGATTACGCGATATGTTGCAGTTCCGGCAATCGAGATGGGTCGCGTCACAGCGGTTGCGATAGTAGCCAATAAGAAATCCAACTACACAGAGACGGACGTCACGGCCATTTCGACGTTACTCTATAAGATGTGGGAAATCCTCTCTCGACAGAGGCGCGACCGGGAGCGGGAAGAGTTGGAGGAGCAGTATCGTCAGGCGCAGAAGATGGAGGCCATTGGGCAACTGGCCGGAGGCGTGGCGCACGATTTCAACAACATCCTGCAAGCGATTCTTGGCTATGGCAGCTTGCTTCGGGATCGGCTTCCGAGTGATGGTGAAGCAAGCGAATTCACAGACGAGATTCTCCAGGCTACGCAGCGGGCTTCTACGTTGACACGTCAGCTTCTCGCTTTCAGTCGCCGCCAGATTTTGACAATTGAAGACTTGGATCTGAGCAGCGTCATCAACGGTATGATCAAGATGTTGCGGCGTGTCATCGGTGAAGACATCGAGGTGAATGTTTCGCACGGCCCGGAACTGGGCGTCGTTCATGCCGACCGGGGGCAAATGGAGCAGGTACTGCTAAACCTCTGCCTAAACGCGCGGGATGCGATGCCAGAGGGCGGGGTGATCTCGATTGAAACCGAGTCCGTGACCATTGACGAAGAATACTGCAACGCGCACGCCTGGGCCTCGCCGGGCCGGTTCGTGTTGTTGAGTGTGACAGACACCGGATGCGGAATGAGTGCAGAGACTCAGGCACGGATATTCGAGCCCTTTTTCACGACGAAAGATCTGGGCAAGGGTACGGGATTGGGATTGGCGACCGTTTACGGAATTGTGCGGCAACATCAGGGCATGATTCAGGTCTACAGCGAGGTGGGCAAGGGTTCGCGGTTCAAGGTGTATCTGCCCAGCTTCGATCAAACCGTTACGAAATCGTTGAAGTCCGAAGTGCTGGAACCCGCGCGAGGCGGCTCGGAGACGATTCTTGTCGCCGAGGACGAGGAAATGTTGCAGAGACTTGCGGTGCGAATCCTTGAAAGCGCAGGGTTTACCGTCTTGTTGGCGACCAACGGAGAGGAAGCGGTCGAGATCTTCGAGAAGCATGCGGATAAGATTGACCTCGCATTTCTCGACGTCGTCATGCCCAAGATGAGCGGTAAGGCCGTCTATGACGCGCTTCGCGCGCGCTTCCCTCGTCTCCGCTTCCTGTTTTCCAGCGGTTACAGCACGAGCGTTATTCACACGGACTTCGTGCTGAAAGAAGGCATCGAACTCATCGAGAAGCCGTATTCACCGACTGCGCTCGTGCGCAAGGTTCGCGAGATCCTGGATAGGGAGTAACCGAGAAGTGACCGGCGATTGAAGTACTCTCGCAGTGAGTTTCATCTCCGGCAACGAATCTCATTAGTGGATGACAACTCCGGACAATACAGCCCCACCAACAAATGGCCAGCTCAACTTTCTATGCATGGATTGAGACTGCTCGGGTTTCAATCTGAAGTTCTTGTCTTGACGAACACCGTGGATGGCTCCTCGAAAAACCTGCGATCCTTGACATGTTCTATGGCGACAATTTCGGCACTGGCAAAGTTGACTGAGAGCAGGTACCTACGCTGAATCCAGCGTCCGAGTACGTAGCGAAGAACTACAAATAGGCAGATGTTTGCTGCCAGAACAATAGCGGACAGAGAGAAACTGAATCGGATAACCGCCGCCAACAGCCACGTGATGGTGAGAAGCAAGACGGAGAGGCCTTGCGCGGTGACCGTCATCGAGCCGCATTGATTAGCCACCACGCAGTTTGAGTTACCTTCCTGTAGAGCTTGGATCATCTGCGCAAAGGCAGCCGAAACATCCGCCTTGTTCTTTATACCGGAAAGGCGAAATCCAGAATCGAAGGCTCTGCCGCCAATGCGTGCTTTCTTGCCGACGCGTTTGCGGAGAAAATAAATGGTTCCATGTTCAATCGCGTGATTGCGCTTTTTTGCCTCGTCCATTCGCAAGTTCTTAAACACCGCCCTGAGGAACGGCAGAGTTAAGAAGATCAAGATAAGGGCGAGCCAAGGGCCGATGAGGGCATACGTCATACCAAGTTCCGGCGAATGAGGAGACAACATAAATATGGAAACGACACAGAAATAGAATACAAATGCATTGTTGGGTCGCACCAAGAGGCGGAGGATGAACCTCTTCCCGAGTACCGGTCTATCCTGCATATATTTTCCCATTAGCTGGGCCAAATACTGAGTGAACCGTTCTCATGGCAAGACTTAGTGTTTGGCGCGCAAGTCGTAGGCCAACAGCACATCACCGTGGCGAATGTAGAGCGTGCCGTTGGCGATAGCGGGATGAGCCCAGTGTTTGCCGTCGCCTTCGGTGACGGCAAATTGACCGGCATGCTTGAAGGACTCCGGATTAGCTTCCACAAGGTGTACGAGGCCGCGTTTTGGACCTTCGTAGATGTAGAGCATGCCGTCGGCGTATTCGACAACGCCCTGCAACACCTCCTCCGTGGTCCACATGACTTTCCCGGTCTTCATGTCCATGCAAATGAGATGATTGCCGAGCATATGGCTGGTGCCGTAGATGTATCCTTTGTCGAGCACAACGCCGTGGTGCTGGCAATCGAGGGTTTCGTCTTTCCAGACGGGTTCTACGCTGGTACCGTCGGCGGAAACACGTACAACACCGCCGCCTGCCTTGTACCCGCCGGTGTAGTAAATCAGGCCGTCCATGTAGAGAGGTGTACACGCGTGGATGCCGTCGCGCGTCAAGTGTTCGACCTTCCAAAGGAACTGCCCTGTGTCCGCGTCGCCGCAAACAAGGAAGTTGGCTGTCTCGGTCACGAGCAGCCGCCGGCCGTTGTGCGGATAGATGATGGGAGTGCAGTAGGAGGCAGGATCGGTAAAGCCCTTCATGGTCCAGACCGTCTCTCCCGTGTTCTTGTTCAGCGCGACGAGGCTTGCGTCGGGGCCGCCCGGCGTGCAGATGACGCGGTCGCCATCTACGAGAAGGGATTCGGCGAGGGTGTACATGATATTCGGACCAACGAACCGTTCGAGGATGTTGACGGTCCAGCGCTTTTCGCCGGTGGGGATATCGATACAGCAGACTTCACCCAGTCCGGAGAGCATGTACAGTTTGTCGCCGTCGATGGTGGGTGTGGAACGGGGTCCGGGGGCTTGCGAGTCGTTGGTTTCCGCGCCAAGCGAAATCTTGCGTTCAATCGTCCCATCGAGGCCGATCACAAAGATGCCCGCAGTAGAAGGATCGATCATTCCCGGAACATAGATCTTCCCTCCGGCCACGGAAGGCGACGAATAGCCGTTGCCGAGTCCACGCACCATCCACAGCATTGGCGGACCGTTCTCGGGCCAGGTCTTGAGCAGGCCTTGTTCGTCGAAACGCCCGTCGCGGTGCGGGCCACGAAATTGCGGCGATTCGCCGGCTGTTGCCGAGGTTACCACCAAAGCGCACATCAGTACGGTCATCGACACAATCCGCATCACACACACCTTTCATTTCGATAGCCGATGTTAGGGAATTGCGACCATCGTACCCCATTTGAGGATGCGGAAGACAGGGAGTCTTGTGACGCGTGAATGCCGCCTTAACAGCGCACTTCGGCAGGAACCATTTTGTAGTCGAGCGTCAGTGCATGACTGGGACAACCGCTCGCGAAGAGTCTACAGGTTCGCTCCGTCCGTTTGCGGCGCCGTACCCGCCGTGCACAAGGACATGCAGCGTTGTCACGAGGCCGGCCAACTCTTCGGCCCGATGCGCCAACGTTTCGCTGGCGCGGGCAGTCTGCTCTGAAGTCTCCGACGCTTCACGCGTCAAGAGGTTGATCTGCTCGATGGCATCGTCGACTTTGCCAATACCGGCGGACTGATCGCGAGTCATCTTTGAGGCTTCGGCGATGAGTTGCGTCACACTGCCGATTTCGCTCGATATTTTGCCGAGGATTTGCGCCATCTCGCCTGCGGCGGTCACCCCGCGGGTCGCGTTTTGCTGCGACTCCTCCAGGAGCGCGGCTGTCTCCTTGGCTGCGGTGGCGCTTCGCTGGGCAAGGCTTCGCACCTCACCGGCAACCACGGCGAACCCTTTACCCGCGTCGCCGGCACGAGCGGCTTCTACCGCAGCGTTCAAAGACAGCAGGTTGGTTTGAAATGCGATGCTATCGATCGTCTTGACAATCTTTACCGTGGCATCCGATGTCGACCGGATCAGATCGATGGCTTCCGTCATGCGTGTCATTGCGTCGCGTCCCTCTTCCGCGGCCGAATTGGCCTTGGCGGCCGCTTCGTTTGCCTGAGCGGCGCGCTCTGCGCTCAGTTGCGTAAGGTCTGCAACCTGTTTTAGTGCGCTGGAGGTAAGGTTGAAGCTGTCCGTGTCTCCGCTACGCGAAACCAGCGACTGTGACGCGCCAAGTACTTCATCCGAAACCGAGCGCAAATCCTCGGATTCTGCATTCAACTGGTCGGCCACTTTTTGCAGCGGCCTCACCACGGAGCGCGTCACGATACCTCCAAGCAGAAGCGCTTCAATCACTAGCGCCACTGCAAACACGGCCACGCTCTCTTTCGACATTTGCGCCATGGCAAGGTCGTTTTCGGCGGTGCTCACGGTCACGCTTGTGATGCCGAGAACATCACCGGGTTTGGCGGATGCGTGGCACGACGTGCATGATTCGACACACAGGGAGGGCATGGTCAAACGGTACGTATGCAAGGTGTCGTCTGCGACGGGCTCTGGTTTTGACGAAGCGGCGACACGCAATTCGACTTCATCTGCCTTGGCGGCGCCTTCGCGTTCACCGAAGTCGGCGACTGTGGCCGGTGCCCGAACCACGCGAACCTCTTTCAAACCCTGCAATGCCGTGACCTTCTCCAGGAAGAGTCCGAGGCCAATCATGTCGCCAGTTTGCCCGTAGGAAGAGACCGCGTCCGCAACCGTTGATGCGACCATTTCTGCGGATTTGGACGCGGAGGAATCGCTCATGGAATGCACGCGCATGTTGATCAACATCATGGCGGCGGTCAGCACGATTATCAGCGTTCCGGCTGTTGCCACAAGGATGGTGGTGCGAATCCCACGTCTTTTGCGAACTCGGCTTACCGCTTCCATGATTCTCTCCCTTCTGCATCAAGAGTCTCATAGCCAACTTATTGCCCAAGTCGAAATGACATAAGAACCCTACGCGGACTGGGCGTGGTTCTCTTATTGCATAAAGCCAAATCTTGAGTCTGAAAGGCTCCCCAAGGTATTAGGAATCCGATTGCCTGCAACCACAGCAAACAGAATTAGGACAGCCAAACTCCGGCTAGAAGTATATACCAGTATTTACTGGTTTAGCGAGGCAATTCGCGAAGTTGCGGCGTAATAAGGAGCAGCAACTGCCGTGCGACCAAGTCAGCCAGACGGCTGTGGCTTTCGCTTTCGAGTTGTGGCAAGTTGGGCCAGGCACCCCGCCATGGCGAGAACGGCCCAACTCAGGGCCACAATTCCGCGGTCTCTACCCAGCTCGATGGGCTCCTGGAACACATCCACAAAGGTCGGGCCTACAAGAAAGAAACCTACACCACAAACGACCAGCCACGCTCCGATGGCTGCGGTGGCCATGGTCATAACGAGGCGCTCAAGGACCAGCGCCAGCATCCCGCCAGCCAGGGCCGAGGCCAGGATAAGCCAGACGCTCCAGGATTCCTCGCGGGCCGCGAGCAGGTTTTGGGCTATCAGAAGCGCAGCCAGCGATCCCACGAGGAAGATGCCTGTGCGGAACAGGAAGAGCATGGCCATGGCCCCACATACTCCCCCGCCAATCATTGCACCGAGCATGAACCCCATGTGCGCCTGGGTGACCCAGGCGGCTATCGCTCCCGCGACCGCACCGGCCAAACCGAAACCGGTGAGACAAAGCACAAATTTCAGCACACGGTATCCAAGGAAGCAGTACAGGGTTCCCACGGCGATGCCTACGGCTATCGCCCCATTGACCGTCGTGACGGGGTATTTCGAAAGATCAGGAATAAGGTCCATCTATTGACATGAGACTCCGGGAAAATGGTGACTGTGAGGGGGGGGCCGTGTCAAACAGGGAGTGGGGGAATTTTAGATTTTAGATTTTGGATTTTGGATTTTGGATTTTGGATTGAGGACAGAGTAAGCGCGGGCGCGGTAAGGACATCGATTACGGATACACGAGAGAATAGCGATTTGAAGTGGATTCTCTGTCGTGCGCTGTGACAATCTTCTGATTTGGGGAACGTCATAAGAAGTATCTTTCGCTGGAGCTACTCTATCATGCATCGTTTCAAATCAATCGTCGCCGTTGGGTTGGTTGCCGCACTGTCAACGGCGTTCGCACAGGAAGACCTCGCCGATTTTGCCAAATCCAATTCCGAACGGATTAAGGCGCTGTTCGATTCGATTGATCTTCAGAAACCGGAATTGGCGAGTGTGCAAGCTGCGGCAGTCAAGCAGGATTGGGGCAAGGCATGTGCGTCGCTCGTGGAGTACTACCAAAACACCGCGAACCCGGCATTCCCGTCGTTACTTCCCAAACCTCAAGTGGATGCCGCCGCGATAGCGAAGGCGGATGCCGTGCTGAATGATACGTTTACGTTCTATGACCTGACAGACAAGGTGCCGCGTCGACCTGAAGGCGGACTTGATTGGAACCACACTGGGCCCAACAGCGACAAGGAGTGGGCTTGGGCACTGAACCGGCATTTTCACCTCGATTGGCTATTGGACGCCTACCTGACGACTGGAGACGCCAAGTACGCGGCCGCATGGGACGCTCAAGTGCGGGACTGGATTCTTCAGAATCCGTTTGCCGAGCCGGAGAAGAACCCTTTGGTTTGGAGAGGATTGGAGACTCATTTCCGGGTTCGTGCGTGGGCACGGGGCTTCTATGCGCTGCAGCATGAACCTGCTTTTTCTCCGGAAACGCGGATATTGCTGCTATCCAGTATCCCCGACCATGCCCGTTACCTTCGCAACTTCCACAAGCAGACGAGCAATTGGATTGCCATGGAATTGTATGGTCTCGCAGTGGCTGGGGTGGCGTGGCCGGAGTTTCGTGACGCGGCAGCGTGGGTCGATTACAGCGTGGGCCGTTTGACGAAGGAATTGGATGCCCAGGTGTATCCCGACGGCGCTCAAATGGAACTGACGACGTCGTACCACCGGGTCACCCTGTCGAACTTCCAGTCAATCTCGGATTTGCTCCAGCGGGCAGGACGACCCGTGCCCGGTCAGTTTCGCGACACCATCGAGCGCATGTGGGATTATCTTGCTTACACGTTGGATCCAACCGGCTATTCGCCGCTGAACAACGATTCCGACTCTGCGCAGAATGCTCAGCGGATCGATGAGGCCGCAAGGAGTTTCAATCGGCCGGACTGGACGTATATCGCAACCAATGGCAATGCGGGCGAGTGTCCCAAGGACCCGCCGTCTCGGGGATTTCCTTGGGCGGGTCAGTTGGTCATGCGAAGCGGCTGGCAGAAAGACGCAGACTGGGCGTTCTTTGATGTTGGACCAGCGGGCATCGGGCATAGGCACGCAGACAAGCTTCACCTTTCGGTCGTTTCCCATGGAAGGGACGTCCTGGTGGATTCGGGACGCTACACCTACGTAGGCGGGGACTGGAGACGGTACTTTGTGGGAACGGCCAGCCACAACACGCTTCTTGTTGATGGCAAGGGGCAAGTTGACAAGCCCTATTCCGTGACAGAGCCGCTGGACCAGCAGATTGTGATCGCTCCCGAATACGACCTCGGATATGGCATATACGATAGCGGCTACGCCGGCCTGGAAGGCACCGCCACGCACGAGCGGCTTGTGTACTACAAACGAGGTCAGTATTGGATCGTTCTGGACCGCATAAATACGGACCGCCCACGCTCCATCACGGCGCTTTGGCACTTCCACCCCGATTGTACGGTCGCGCTCGGCAATCTGACTGCCGCAAGCACCAATGACGGAGCCGGAAACGTCCGGGTAGTCCCCTCTGAGGGAGTAGATTGGAGCGTCTTGGTGGTGTCAGGACAAGAGCAGCCAGTCATCCAGGGGTGGTGGAGCCGTGAGTACAACCACAAGGTCGCTTCACCCACGGCCGTGTACAAGAAGGCAATGGATACCTCGGCTACGTTTGCGTGGCTCATCGTTCCGTCCGAGGGCGTACCGCCCGACGCGAAGATTCGCATCAAGTCAGTAGGAGACTGGGTGGACTGCCGGGTCAAGATTGGGCAAACTCGCGATCGGGTGCGACTGCTCTTCTCGGACGAGCCTCGGAAGAACTAGTCCGGCGCCCGGTCCCCATTTTGCGAGTCTGCTCGGATGGCATCTCGCAGTACCCCGCCCCATGCAGTTCCGCGCTTCTACGAGAGAGCCCACTCCTCCGAGCCTTCTTTGCCAAATTCCGTTAAGGGAAACCTCCCTGAGGATTAGCTCTGCCGGTCCTGCCCGGCTACCGAGAAGTGCGTTGGCGGCGACCCGTCGCCGCCGAACGCATTCCGGGATTTGCGTGTTTGACTTGGCGGAATTGTTGAGTCATGTGCATCGGTTTTGATATCGTTATAGCCCCTCTGGAGGTGTTTTCCTCCAAAATGTATCTACCTTTTCTCTGCAGGTTGCAAGAGTTTGGGAGTATTCGAGCGATGCCAACGTATACGTATCAGTGTAAGAAGTGTGAGGCGGTGCAGGACGTTTTTCACTCGATGTCCGAGTCCCCTCGCGTAAAGTGCGATTCTTGCGGAAGCACTCGAACAACGCGATTGCTCGGTACGGGCGCGGGGATTCTGTTTAAGGGCTCGGGATTCTACGAAACGGACTATAAGAAGAGCGGCAACGGCAAGAACGGAGGCGCCTCCGAGAGCAAATCGGAGGGCAAGTCCGAGACCAAGGCGGAATCCAAGTCCGAATCGAAGCCGGCAAAGAGCGATTCCGGCAAGAGCGCTTCCGCCAAGGGCAAGGACAACTAAGGCGAGATCAACGATCTTGCGGGCAATGGTGTCCGCATTGTAGAGTATTCGTTCCCGGTTTTGGGCGCGTTCGGTAGAGAACGCGCTCGCCTTTTTTTCGCCGACGTCAGGGAAACCGGGCAAAGAACCCTCGGGCGCGTCACGGGCGCGTGCGCATAGTCGGATCTCTTTTCATAACACATGCGCGGGCGCGTGGGACAATCGAGGGAGGATAGGAACATGACTACCAGCGAAATCAAGACGCTCAATGAGCAGCACGTAATCAACACGTACGGTTCGCGGAGCATTGCATTCGTCCGCGGTGAAGGCGTGACGCTCTGGGATGCCGAAGGCAAAGAATACCTCGATTTCTTCGCGGGAATCGCCGTGACCGGGTTGGGCCACTGCCACCCGAAGGTGACGGAGGCCTTGTGCATGCAGGCGAAGACTCTGGTGCACGTGTCCAACCTCTACTACATCGAGCCGCAAGTCAAACTTGCGGCTTTGTTGTGTCAGCACAGTTTCGCGGACAAGTGGTTTTTCTCGAATTGCGGCGCGGGTGCGATGGAAGCGGCCATGAAGCTGGTCCGGCGGTACTGGTCACAGCAGGGAACACCGAAGCCCGAGTTTGTGACAATGCTGAATTCGTTCCACGGACGGACGTTCGGAGCGATATCGGCGACCGGGCAACCCAAGTATCAGGAAGGGTTTGAACCTCTCTTGCCGGGCATCAAGCATGTCCCGTTCAACGACATCGCTTCGTTGCGCAAGGCCGTGTCGCCTCAGACGGGCGCGGTGATTGTGGAACCCATTCAAGGAGAAGGCGGCGTACGGACGCCGTCGGACAGTTATCTGAAGCAGGTGCGGGAACTCTGCAATGAGCGTGGGGCGTTGCTGATCTTCGATGAAGTGCAGACCGGCGTTGGGCGTACAGGCAAGTTCTTTGCGCATGAACATTATGGCGTGACTCCCGACATCATTGTGGTGGCCAAGGGCCTTGGCAACGGTGTTCCGATCGGCGCGATGGGCTGCACCGAGAAGGTAGCCTCGGGATTCAGTGTTGGTTCTCATGCATCCACTTTTGGCGGGAATCCGCTGTGTACGGCGGCGGCATTGGCAACGGTGGAAGTCATCCTTGAACCGGGCTTCCTGGACGGGGTCGTGAAAATCGGCGAGTACTTCGTGAACAAATTGAGTGCGTTGGCGAAGAAGCACTCCGGCATCGTCGATGTACGGGGAAAAGGTCTCCTCGTTGGCGTTGAAATGAAGTCCCCGGTGGCGCCAGTAGTGCAGAAGATGCTCGATGCGGGCATTGTGTGCGGGCCAGCGGGACCCAATGTCCTTCGCTTCGCGCCGCCGCTTATCATCACCCAAGCGCACGTGGACCGGGTTGTGGCAACCTTGGATAAGGCGATCGGAGAAGTCTGATGTACATGGATTTCATCACCCTCGCGGAACTGACAGCCGGCGACATCCTCGAACTGCTCGAAATGGCCGACCGGTTGAAAAGAACGCTCAAACAAGGCAAGCCTCACCGGCTTCTGGAAGGCCAGACCGTGGCCATGATTTTTGAAAAGCCGAGTCTGCGCACGCGAGTAACGTTCGAGACGGGCATGTTCCAGCTTGGCGGCCACGCGCTTGTGCTTGAGTCGGGGCAGATTAAGCTGGGAGAGCGCGAATCCGTGCCCGATGTCGCCCGGAATCTCGACCGCTGGGTGGATGGAATCGTTGCGCGGACCTATAGACATGAAGCGGTTGAAGATCTGGCAAAATACGCTGGAGTTCCGGTCATCAACGCATTGACCGACAAGTTGCATCCGTGCCAGGTGATTGCGGATGCACAGGCTTTGCGTGAGCATAAGGGAGACCTTGGCGAGTTGAAGCTGGCGTTCGTGGGCGACGGCAATAATGTTGCGGCATCCTGGCTCAATTTTGCGGCGCACATTCCCATCAACTTCACGCTGGTTTGCCCGCCCGGATACGAGGCAGACCCGGAAATTGTGGCCTTCGCAAAGGCACACGCCAAGGGCGAGATTTGCATCACGCACAGTATTGAGGATGGCGTGCGGGGAGCGGACGCGGTGTACACCGATGTGTGGGCCAGCATGGGTCAGGAGCGGGAGAGCGAGAAGAGGGCCAAGACGTTCGCCCCGTATCAAGTGAATGCCAAGCTCATGTCGCTCGCCAAACCTGGAGCGGTGTTCATGCACTGTCTTCCCGCCAAGCGCGGTCAGGAAGTGACTGACGAGGTGATGGACGGCCCGCAGTCCATCGTCTTTGACGAGGCGGAGAACAGGCTGCACGCGCAGAAGGCGATAATGGTCACACTGATGCAGAAGGGCGAGGATGGCCTGAACCGCAAGCGGCGGGCGCGAATCGGGAAGTAATATGCGGGACTTCGGCTTGGGAGTCCCTCGAACCGGGGAACTTCTAAAGTCGATGTCTCCGAGTGGAATCATAACGGCGACGGGTTGTCACGGGCTTTAGCAGGCTTCGTGACGCGGCCAAGCGCGCTAAGTTGTGGTGGAGCCGCGAGCCGGCTTTGCCGGAGGAAGAGAGGGAATCATGGCAGCATCGGTTAAGAAGATCGTTCTCGCGTATTCGGGTGGATTGGACACTTCGGTGATTTTGAAGTGGCTCCAGGAAACCTACAAAGCCGACATCGTCGCATTTATTGCCGATATCGGCCAGGGTGAGGAAGTCGAGGAAGCACGCGCCAAAGCCCTTCGCACCGGCGCATGCGCCGCATATGCCCTGGATCTGCGCGAGGAGTTTGTACGCGATTTCGTCTTCCCGACGATGCAGGCGAATGCCTATTACGAAGGCAACTACATGCTCGGTACGAGCGTGGCGCGGCCGCTTATCGCAAAGGCGCAAATCGATGTGCTCCGCAAAGAAAAGGCCGACGCGGTTTCGCATGGAGCGACCGGCAAGGGCAACGATCAAGTCCGGTTCGAACTGACGTTCTACGCGCTCGAGCCCAACGTGACCATCATCGCCCCGTGGCGCGACTGGGATTTGAACAGCCGTACCGCGCTTATCGAGTACGCGAAGAAGCACGACATCCCGGTGCCGGTTACGGCAAAAAAGCCGTATTCATCGGACCGCAACTTGCTGCACATTTCGTTCGAAGGCGGCATTTTGGAGGATCCTTGGTCGGAGCCGCCCGATGACATGTTCATCTTGAGCGTTGACCCGGGCAAGGCTCCCGACAAGCCCACCTATGTCGAGGTAGAGTTCGAGGAAGGCCTGCCCGTTGCAGTGGACGGGAAGCGCCTGTCGCCGGCGGCACTCCTGGCGCGCCTCAATGCACTGGGCGGCGCGAACGGTGTTGGCCGCGTCGATATGGTCGAGAATCGTTTCGTGGGAATGAAGTCGCGCGGCGTGTACGAAACGCCGGGCGGTACCATTCTGTATGCGGCCCACCGCGCCGTGGAATCGATTACGATGGACCGCGAAGTGATGTTGTTGCGCGATCAGATGTCGCCGAAGTTCGCGCAGCTTGTCTACAACGGTTTCTGGTATTCGCCGGAAATGGCTGCATTGAACGCGTTCGTGAAGAAGTCGCAGGAGAATGTGACGGGAACGGCGCGCGTTAAGCTCTACAAGGGTAATTGCATCGTGGTCGGACGCAAGGCGGAAAAGACGCTCTACGATCCGAAGATTTCGACGTTTGAAGAGGACGAGGGTGCGTATCAGCAGAGCGATGCGGGCGCGTTTATTCGTTTGAACGCTTTGCGCCTTCGCGTGCGCAATCGCGCCGGTTTTGACCTGTAGGGCAGTGTCATGGCCAAACTCTGGGGCGGAAGATTCGAGGGAAAAACCGACGCATTGGTCGAGCAACTTGGCCAATCGGTGTCGTTCGATTCCCGGTTGGCGCCGTGGGACATTCGCGGCAGCATCGCTCACGCGCGCATGCTGGGCGATTGCGGCATCATCTCGAAGGCCGACGCCAAGAAGATCATCGCGGGACTGAAAGCCGTTGCCGAGGACATTGCCGAGGGCAAGTTTGTCTTCGACGCGGCTATGGAAGATGTCCACACGAATATTGAATCGGCGTTGGTGGCACGGATCGGAGATGCGGGCAAACGCCTGCACACGGCGCGCAGCCGAAACGATCAGATTGCCACGGACGTGCGGATGTGGGCACGCGATCAGGTGGATGCGATTCGAGGACAATTGCGCTGTCTACAGGCCGCTTTGGTCACGTTCGCGGAAGCGCACATCGACGTGATAGTGCCGGGGTGCACACACCTGCAGCACGCGCAGCCGGTCCTTCTGGCCCATCATTATCTCGCGTATTTCGAGATGTTCCAGCGCGACTGGGAACGCTTTGGAGAACTGCGCAAGAGGGTGAATGTCATGCCGCTGGGTTCGGCCGCTCTTGCAGGGGTTCCCTACCCCATCAACCGGCACCAGGTGGCCAAGGAACTTGGCTTCGACAACATTTCCGCGAATAGCATGGATGCAGTCTCTGACCGCGACTACTTGATCGAGTTTTGCTCGGCGTCGGCGCTGGTCATGATGCATCTGTCGCGTCTGTGCGAAGAGTTGATTCTGTGGTCTACCCCCGAATACGGTTTCATTGAAATTGGCGATGCGTTCACGACGGGGTCGAGCATCATGCCCCAGAAGAAGAACCCCGATGTCGCGGAGCTTGTGAGGGGCAAGACGGGCCGCGTGTACGGCGATTTGACGGCGCTTCTTACCCTGATGAAAGGGTTGCCGATGACGTATAATCGGGACCTGCAGGAAGACAAGGAGCCCGTGTTTGACGCTTCGGACACTGTGCAGCTTTGCCTTTCGGTCACTGCGGCTATGTTGCCGTCGATTCAGGTTAACCGTGACGCCATGTCTGAAGCCGTGCTTGAGGGCTTCATGGAGGCGACCGACCTTGCCGATTACCTTGTGGGCAAGGGAGTACCATTCCGCGAGGCCCACTCGACCATTGGGCGCATCGTTGTGTATAGTGTGCGAAATGGCAAGAGATTAGGTGATTTGACGATTGACGAGTATCGGCAATTCTCGCCTAGCTTCTCTGCCGATGTTCATCGCGCACTGAGCGCAGCGGCAATTGTTGCCAAGCGGAACCAGCCAGGTGGAACCGCACCGAAACAAGTGAAGGCGGCAATTTCGCGAGCACGCAAGGTCTTGTCTCATTAGTGTGAAAGTAATTTCGGTGTCTTTGTTCCAAAGAGGAACAGTTAGGCCAGTAATTACCTGACATCTGATCTCTATTAGCCGATTACGGGTATTTCAAGACTAGACTTCCGGGCATTCCTATGTGGTATGATGTAGGTATGCTGGGCGCGGGTTGCGTTATGGGTCATCCAAACCGAATATTAATTGTTGACGATGAAGCCGTCATTCGGGAGTTGCTATGCGACATCCTCAGTGACGACGGCTATTCTGTTGACAGCATGCCTGGCGGGCCTGCGGCCCTGGAGCTGCTTCGGGCGCAGGACGATTTCGCTCTGCTCTTCACCGACATCATGATGCCCGAGATGGACGGTATCCAACTCATCCGCGAAGCACGCAAAGTGCGGCCCTCCCTTATACCGATCGTGATGACCGGGTTTGCCACCGTGGAAACCGCGCGAGCCGCGGTGAAGGAAGGCGCGTACGACTACGTACTGAAGCCATTCAGCCTGAGTGAGGTGAAAATGGCCGTCTCCAACGCGCTGGAGCGGTACAGGCTGGCGGCCGAGAACACGCGTTTACGAGATCTGACCGATATTTTCGAAATCAGCGAAGCGATGGCGAGTATCCGTCAGGAAAAGCAGCTTCTTGAGTTCGTGCTGAACGCGGCGCTGAAGCAGGTTGGGGCAGAGCGAGGTTCATTGATGATTGCTTCTTGCGACGGCAAGAACCTCGAAATCGCCGCGAGTGTAGGACTGCCGCGTGAGGCCGTGAACGGTCTGGTGGAAATTGGCAAGGGCATATCGGGCAAGGTGGCCTCAAGCAGACAACCGATCCTGGTCGAGAATCTGGGCGATCATCCGGAATTGCTGTTGGAGAGCAGAAACCTGGGTGATCCGTCGTTTGTCTCGTTGCCGCTGGTGAGCAAATTTCCCCGCTACACCGATCTCGGGGAAGAGAAGCAGATACTCGCCGTATTGAATGTCTGCAATAAGCAGGATCAGGGCCGATTCAGCGACGCGGACCTGAAGACGCTGAGCATCGTAGCGAATCATGCCGCGGCCGCCATCGACAACGTGCGCACGTTGCGCGATTTAGAGCGCGCGCATTTGACGACCGTTGAGGAAATGGTGCGCATGATCGAAGCGCGCGACGAGTTCACAAAGGGACACGGTTCCAAGGTTCGTGACATATCGCTTATGCTGGCGCAGAATATGGGGATGAGCGAACAGGACCTGGATATCTTGCGTGTGGCGGGTCCGTTGCACGACATTGGCAAGCTTGGTGTGAGCGGGTCGGTTTTGGCGAAAAATGGCCGGCTCAACGAAGACGAGTGGGCATCTGTTCGTCAGCACACGGTTATTGGCCACGACCTGATTAAGCCCATCCAGTTCTTGAATACCGCGCATTTGCAGGTGGTTCGCAGCCACCACGAGCGTGTCGACGGATCCGGTTACCCCGACGGGTTGTCGGGCGAGGCAGTCCCCCCCTTGGCGCGGGTAGTGGCCGCGGCAGACGCCTACGTTGCGATGTCGAGTCCGCGCCCGTATCGCGAAGCCCTATCCAAGAATGAGATCGTCGGCGAGTTCCGCAAGAATGGCGGCAGCCAGTTCGACGGTCAAGTAGCCGACCTTGCCGTAAGACTGATCGAGAACGGCGAGATTCAGTAGCTCTCCCCGATCATCCAGGCGTCCGCAATTTCCTCAAAGCAAGTCTTCTCACTTGGGTCCATGCGAACATGTACGGATAAACTCCGGCCGGAGCGGACCCGTCAGTAGCTTCTGACAAGGGCCTCTGCTATCTGTCCGCGTTTCTCGGCGTTGCTATTTATTTGCCGTGATGCCATGACTTTGCCGATGTGAAAGTTCTCTCTGTAAAGACTACGTATGAAAGGCGTCATTGAATTCGAGAGGAGAACTTTCACGCCGCGTTTGTGCAGTTTGAGGGCGGTTTCCGCAAGCCGTTCCTGGTCTGCCGGTCCGAAGCCGTGCATGCTGTATCGGGTAAATGACGATGTCTTCGACACCGGATGGTAGGGTGGATCGAAATAGACAAAGTCGCCTTTTCGGGCGTAGTCGAGTACGGTTTCAAACGAACGGGCTTCGATGTGCGTATCCGTGAGGGCGCAAGACACGGCTCGCAGATTCTCTTCATCGCAGATGCAAGGATTCTTATAACGTCCATAGGGGACGTTGAATTCCCCCTTGCTGTTCTCGCGGAATAGGCCGTTGTATCCCGTCTTGTTCAGGTAGATGATTCGCGCCGCCTTCGCACACAACTCTTGCGGAGATTGGGAACGCACCTTGTAGTAATACTCTTCGCTGTGATTGCTCGCGTGCACCTTCAGAAGATCGATCACGCGCTCCACGTCTTGCCTCACGGCCAGATAGGCGTCTATAAGACGGCTATTCGTGTCGCTCAGAAATGCCTGCTTGCCTTCGAGGCGGTTCATACGCCGCAACTCAAAGAACAGAGCACCGCCTCCCACAAACGGCTCGTGATATTGCGTGAAAGGATTCGCGCGTTCTGCCTGCTTCAACAACGCATCGAGAAGCTGGCGTTTGCCGCCGGCCCATTTCAAGAATGGGCGAGGCATTGCTTGTGTACTTCTCATGAAGCTCATAGTCCGAAGTAGAGAGTCAGCCACGCGGCCAGATCGTCCATTTCCACAGCCATCCCGGTAGAGAGCAAGTAGGATTCCATGTTAATCGAGAAGCCTGCGCCGCTATATACGACGATCCCGCGAATCGGCCATGCGCGAATGTCCTCGAGCGTTGCGGGGATCTTCTCTTCGGCGCTGCCCGCTCCGCCTTGAAACTTACACTCAACACCCAGGCTTACTCGCGTGACGGGATGCTTGAGTACGACGTCGATTCGCCTGCGGGCGCCCCAGACACGCCTACCCACGGCGACTTCGGTGTCAACGATAAGACCCAACATGGCGCCTAGATCAGCGACTCTTCGCTGCAAATCCTTGCCAGAGGCAACGGCTTCCGAACGTCCTGGCATGTAAACCCCTTCCAATCGATTGACTGTGGCTGCACAGTGTCTCTGAGACGGATAGACGGAGTCAATGATCCGAATCGGCGCGTGCTGGTTGAATTTCGAGCAACACCGGATCGAGGGGGTTGAGCGTCGCGGGAAAGTCGACGGATTCATTTGTCAACAGGTCTCTCGCGGCAGCAATTTCTCCCGCGTCACGTATACAAACGGTCTTTGGCACTCGCGTGAGGTTGACGAGACTCGCCAGCAGCTTGCCTCCCGAAGCCGTTGTTCGAAGGTTCACGCCCCACACGATCTCGCCATGCGGACCCTCAAGGCGCAACGGACGGTTAACGTCCGCTTCGTCAAGGGCGACATCAATGACTTCGCGATACGCGCGCGCGGGCATGGGACGGCTATACCTGCGAAGCTGTGTGGCATCTTGCGCTTTCAGCACCTCGTTGCGAGGCCGCCCGTATTCATCGCATGCGAACGAGTCATCTGTGACGATTAACGTTCCGCCTGCATTGAGATACTCTTGAAAGGCTTCGTAGACCGGCTGCGGGACGTGCGATGCCGAAGGTACGAGCACGAGTTTGTAGTCCTTCAGTCTTCCCGCGACAGCTTGGGATTCGGTGACGAAATCGAATGTGGTATCCGTGAAGTACGCACCCTCGAAAGCGGCTTTGGCCTCTTCAACGTAGTTGCGAGAGGGCAGAAGCGACGCGTGCGAGAAGAAGATGGCGGCTTCCGCTTTTGCATGCTGGAGCGCGGCAACTTGCGGAGCCAGCCGGTTGAGGTCAAGCGCAATTTTGCCGAGTCCATGTACGCAGTCCACTCGCGTAAGGATGTTCTCGGCGAGATCGCCGGATTGCCCTCTGTCCCACACCCACGTTGTCGTTGCTCCTTGTCCGTGCAAGGCTTCGAGCCAATAGGCTGTGCGAATGTGGCACGCGGGGATGTAGTGTTTGTCACCGTCCACAATGATGTGATTCTCGGAATTAAAGATGGGATTGGCCGGCGCAACCGAATGCTGGAGCGTGTAATTCATCGCCATGATCAGCCAACGCTGCTGGTACTCACCGGTCTTTTCGGTTTCGAAGTCATTCCAGCAATCGTTCCCCGAAATAGTCCCGAGTTGCGGGAATGCTTCGTAGTCGATGCCTGCTTCAAACCGGCCGGGTTCCTCGAAGGCTTGCGACATGACTTTGGCGTGCACGGGAATGTTGGCATCGTACTTCCGGATCTCGTCCCGCAGGAACTCGTGAAATGCGACGAAACGGTCCTGGTTGAAACAACACCAATCGAAGAACAAAGCATAGTTCAATGCATCATCCGGCACGGGCACGTCGTCGAACGACGCGTAGGAAGTGCCGTACGCAGCATTCGCCGCATTCAGAGACGAATGCCGTTTCTGTAACCATTCGTGGAATGCCTGACGCGAATACGCGCAACGGCCTTTGTATTGAGGCTCATTGCTCAGACATATGCTGTGCAACGCCGGGTGACCGGAAATTATGGGCATGAGAACGCTGACGAATTGTCGCAGAATCTCGCGCGATTCGGGCGCATCGATGCAGTACTTCAGGAAGCCCATACCGCATTCGCGCAGTTCAGGATGTTCATCAAGCGCCCACTCGGGGAAATAATGCGGCGAAATCAGGACATTGACCATCACGTTGTGCGCGGCAGCATTGTCGAGGGCTTTGACGATATTCTCGCGAATGGCGTCCGCGTTTACGATGCCGCGAGCGGGAAGAACACTGTTGGGACCGATCTCGATCTGAATGATGTTCAGTCCATATTGCGTGAGGATCGGGGTGTCGCTGCGCACTTGCCCGAAATGGCCGACTCCGGTGAAGAAGATGGGCTGGTTTCCCTGATAGAAGTTTCCATCGCGAATTTCGACCGGCCCGGTTTGATAGCGAGGGAAAGGCTCAAGGATGGTCCTTTCTCGAAGGACGCGCGCAAGCGCGGCATTACTCGTTGAACACAGCGCGTCAATGTACCGGGCCGCTTTCAAGCCGCGAATCTGGTGCTCCAGGTTTTCCTCCGCGACGTCTTCCCTGACGTACTGGAGGAAGCTCTCAATGACACGAGCGTCCAATTCGAAGTAAGCAACACCCGAGTTGCCGAATTGCCTGGCTTCGTCGATCCGGAGTTTCAGTTTCTCCAGACGCTTCGCCACATGAGCGAGACGAGACTCCAATTCACGCTTATCCGAGACCAGCACCGAGCGCGCCGCGGCCAAGGATTTCTTGAAAGGTCCTGCGTTGCCCGCGCGATAGGCGTCTAGGTCAAGCGTTTGGATCGCGTGCTCTACGAGAGTCTTCCAGTGCCGTGCCTCCGGACCTGAAAGGTACGCCTGGTCAGACAGGGCACGGTCTAATTCAGACATGAATGCGGTCAGGTCGGTGGCAATGGCATCGCCGGCATTTGTCGTCAGGTACGCGCGCATGAGTTGGCCGTTGCCGGGTTCGTTGATTGCCCGCAGGGCAACCGTGATCACCTCACCAGGACGCGCCGATTCCGTAAGCAGAACGTCGCCTTTATCCCAGTCGAATGCCGGTTGAGCCACTCCGTTCACGTAGGGTTGAGCTTTGTTGTCGACACCGACGCGCAGGCGGACTGCGTGCCCCACAACAGGGATGCCGCTCACGCTTTCCGGGATGGTTACGCGCGTTCGAAACCAGGCGATGGAGTCGTGGGGCCACCATTTGAAGCCGGGCTCCACGCGTTGCCAGCTTGAATCGTCAAAGTCAGGCCGCTCCGCGCCGGGCGTGTCCCCCAACTGGAACCGCCATTTTTCGACGCGGGAATCCAGCAATGCCTGCAGCGATTCAAAGGTCGGCGAGGGCTCAACGGCAACAGCAGCCCCCACGGCAACCAGTACGATTGCCGTCAGCACAGATATGCGCATATGGAACTCCCTTGCGCTCAGTTCAGTCGAGCGCGTTGTGCGGGTAGCCACGTGTCGCGCAGATAGTCGCAGTTGACGACCTTTTCCACGAGGTCAATAGGGATGAAGAAGTACTGATTTGACGATTCGAATCCGATTCGCGAGTCTTCCGATTGCAGGGCATACAACCGCTCCGCCAATTTGCTCTCGTCCGCAATCAGCGCCTCCAATTCCGAAAGAAGCGGTTCAGCCTCTTGCTTTGTTTTTGCATTGGCGAGGGCATCGCGCGCGATGACAAACCGAGCCTGGTTGGCCGTGCTCCTGAAGTTGATGGCGGCCACTTCCGCGTACCGCATCTCTTCCCGCAACGCGCGCGACTGCGGGGATTGTCCGTTCAATGCTTCGGAAGAGACTCCCGACCGCAGAACCTTTAGCGCTTCTTCGAATCCGTCGGCCATCTTGTTGAATTGACCGATGAATACGTCGGGCGGGTACGAAGCACACCATTGACTGAGGTTATCGTAGGGAATTCCCACCATCGTGGCGGCATAGTGGGTAGGGGTTCCCCAAAGCGGGTTAGCCGGACCGTATTGCATGGGCGCGACATACAGCAGGGACGGATTGTACGGATACTCGCTGAAGGCCGTGCTGAACGAGCGCCAGGCTTGGACGACTTTCGGTGCGACCTCATCACCGAAAAGGCGGCGCGCAACGGTGTCCATCGCCTGCTCCGCGGTGGGAGGGGTCTGGCCTTCGGGGACTTTCTTTCCGAGTTCCGACACGACTTCCAGGTTCGGAGACGGATGCCCTCCGAGAGTCCATCCCAGCATGAGCCCGTCCACTTTGGCATCACGCAAGTTGGCGGCGTGACGCGCGACATTTTCGACGGCGGGAATATGGGGTATGGACGACAGTTCCCAAGTAACGTTGGCCTGGATCTTTGCTATGGCCTTCATGCCCCGGCCTCGCGCAAGGTCCCAGCTCTTTTGGGCGCGGGGTCCCGGGCCAACGGTCGAGATGCTGTATTCGCCCACGACGCCATTCACGCCACCGCGCGTGATTGGGATACTCCATTCGCTCACGCTCATCACGGACACCTTCTCGGGAAGCGCCTTGATGCCGGGTTCAATCCATTCGTCCTTCCATCCCCAGTCCCAGGCAATGAGTCGCGCGTCCGAGCCGGCGGCGTCGATTCCACGCTGAATCAGGGCGTTGACTTCGGCGAGCACTTCGCCGGGAGACCGTTGTGCGCATCGCGGACAGTTTTGTCCCGTGTGATGAGACCAGCAGTTCGTTAGGTTCTCCGAGGCAGTGATCGTGAAGAAGCCGCCCAAGCCTGGCGCGGCCTTGCAGACCGTCTCCACGGCGTCGGTGATGTACTTCTGAACGACGGGCGAGCTGGTGCAGAGGGCGGTGTATTCCCCTTCCCCCACCCCGCGTAGATCGGGATGCGTGTCGAAGAAGGGAGTCGGCATGGCGCGGGGTTCGTTGAGGTATAGGTAAATCTTGATCCCGTAGCGCCCAGCGCGATCCACGAGCCTCTTCAAGTGCTCAAGCCGGGTGGCTCGATCGGGGTCGGGCTCGGTTTCCCAGGGCGTGGGCGCAAGTGTAAAGAGCACTGCCTGCAGCCAGACGCCGTCGGCTCCCGAAGCCGCGAGCCGCGCCAGGTATCCATCGGGATAGGGGCCTTCTTCGTCGGAGGCGAGCAACGAATCGCCGTACAGGGCGAAGTACGAGAAACAGAATTTTGGAGAGAACCCACTTTCGGGTTTCGACGTGGCCAAGCCCGCTTCTACTGGCGCCGACAATTCGCGAACGAAGCTGAAGAGTGGAGTCTTGGTCTTGTCGACCCCATCGGGAAACGCGTTGCGAACAGACTTGGCAATCGTCTCTTCCCATTTCAATGCGGTCTCATTCGGTTGTTCGTACTTGAGAGGATCGCACTTGGGCTTGAGCATGCCGAGCTTCACGTACAGGAAGTCGTCTTCCCGCAGGGCGTAGGCAAGCTGCTTTTCGGACCATCCCAGCAATTGAAGCAGTTGATCATACGGGAGGAGATGCCAATTGCGCCTGATGACGGTGATGTAGGACCTCTGTTCGATGTCAGGAGTAATCTTGGGTTGGGGGCCAAGTCCCATGGCATCAGCCATTCGATTCAGGTCGGCTGGCGTAGCTCCTATGACCGTGGAGAGTCGCTCAACCGGCACCAGGGGCCAATTCTTCCATACGTAGGCGTGTACGCGGTCCGGAAAGTGTGCGTACTCCAGAGCCGCAGGATTCGAGCCTACCGGCAAATCCGGCGAAGCAAGCAGGAACATGAGCAATAGCATGGTTACTCCCCCCTCAGTTGTGTTCCTAATATAGGTGTATCACGAACTTACACATTCCGGTCCCGTATGCTGAGCATAGTCGAGACGCGCAGTGAGAAATGAACCCGTTCTCCGCAGGCAGCGTGTATTCGTGAGAAACCCTCATGGCGTACCCTTAGCGTCTAGCACGTGAGCATTTTTTCCCGTTGCTCGGTCGCGCCCTTGCGAAATACGGATTAAGCCTAGCGAAAAGAGACATCTCGATTAAAGGTCTGCATTTGCGGTTTGTATAGCCGCACAACGGGGCTCCGACCCTGGCAACTTACCGGTTGCACGAGTATCCATCGTGTGTTAGCCTTGATAAAGTCGTGTCACCACAATCCCATCGTCACGACACGGAGAGGCAAGAAATGGGATTCGCGATCGATAGGTATGGAAGCCAACCTTAACAGCGTCCATCAGCAGCCCGTTTTGCTTATAGTCGACGATATTCCAGGGAATATCGAACTGATGCGCCGTCTGCTTGCCCCAAAGGGGTACGAGGTGCGCGAGGCCACCGGGGGCAAAGTAGCACTCGAAATGGTGGGAATCGATCCACCCGATGTGATTCTCCTCGACCTCATTATGCCGGACATGAACGGGTTCGAAGTGTGCGAACGGCTCAAGCGGGATCTGGCAACGAGGCATATTCCCGTGATCATTGTTACGGGAATGGCCGAGCACGAAGCCAACATACGCGCCTTGGAAGCAGGAGCAGACGATTTCCTGACGCGGCCCATCGATCCGGTTCTGCTTGAGGCGCGCATCCGCAGTTCCGTGAAATCGAAAGCGCTCCAAGATCAAATCATGCGTTATCAGCGGCGTCTGGAAGACGACAATGTGGCGCTTGAGGAGCGTGTGCGCGAACGCACGACGCAACTTGAACGGACGCAACAGGTGACGGTGTTTTCGCTGGCGCGCCTGGCGGAATCGCGCGATCCGGAAACGGGCGAGCATCTTGATCGAATGCGGCGATACGTACGCGAGATCGCGATAGAATTGGGAAATCGCGCAAAGTACGAGAGCATTGTCGACAGTGGTTTCATTGAGACGCTCTATTATTCGAGTCCGCTTCACGATATCGGGAAAGTGGGGGTGCCAGACGCTATTTTGCTCAAACCTGGCAAGCTAACCCACGACGAGTTCGATATCATGAAGACGCATACGCTGATCGGGGGCGACACGCTCAAGGCGGCCGACACGGAAGCGGGCGGGAATTCGTTCCTGACGATGGGGCGCGATATCGCATATTTTCACCATGAGAAATGGGACGGCGGCGGATATCCGTTTGGACTCAAAGGGGAGGACATCCCACTGCCCGCACGGATTCTGGCACTGGGAGATGCGTATGACGCGCTGACGTCGCGAAGGCCCTACAAAGAACCTTTCACGCACGAGATGTCCAAAGACATCATCGTGAAGGCGTCGGGCACTCATTTCGATCCGGAGATCGTGGACGCATTTCTCGCGCGCGAGAACAAGTTCATCAACATCCATGGCGCGTTCGAGGACAGGGGACACCCCACTCACATCGAGCAGGTCATGAAGACCCTTGAGCGTCTTCATGCCATGGAAGGTCAGCGGGAAGTCTCATCGAACCACGCGAGTTAGTCCGCAATTTGCACCGGCGCGATTGAGCGCCGACGCAAATTGCTCATGTGCAAGACTTTGAAGTTATGCCATGAGGATTTCTCGCGAACGCAATCTGTTCTCGGAGAACCGCTTTGTTTTTCGTCGCAAGTCTCGCAAACGCAATGGTTACGAGAGAGGTTCAAGTGTGTTCGTGAGAAATCCGGGTTAGCCGCGCGGGGTTTGGCGCACCGCAACGCCTTGACTACATCCCAAGCAACCGCGCAATGGTCTCGTGAAGCGCCTGAATCGAATACGGTTTCTGAATGAAGGCGACGTTCTCTTGTTCATGAAACGGTTCCAGCTCTTCAAGTTCCATATATCCGCTTGAGAATGCGACGGGAAGATTGGGATTCAGTTTCGACAACGCTTCATAGGTTTCGCGCCCGCCCATATTGGGCATGGTCATATCGAGTAACACGGCTCGAATCTCACTGGCATGCTCGCGGTATACTTCGAGTGCCTCCACGCCGTCGGACGCCATAAACACCTGGAACCCTCGACGCTCCAACAGCGCCTGCGCCACTCTGCGAACCTCTTCCTCATCGTCTACCACAAGGATTCCGCCCCAAGCCTGCCACTCCGAGGAAGCTGCTTCGCGTTCTTCGGAGTGGGACACTTCCGTCGCACCCGCCGGTGGAAAATAGACTAGAAACGTCGTGCCCTTCCCGGGCGAGCTTTCAAGATGAATAGCTCCGTGGTGCCCTCTGACAATGCCAAGCACGGCGGCAAGTCCAAGACCTCGCCCGGTGAACTTTGTGCTGAAGAACGGATCGAAAACGCGCCGCTTCGTCTCTTCATCCATGCCGCAACCAGTGTCGTTGACTTCCAGGAACACGCATTCGCCGCATTGGAAGCCTTCCGCCATGACCATTTCGCTCAACATTGACTCGTCCACGTACACCATCCCCGTTGAGAGGTGGATCGTGCCCCCGGAATCGCCCACGGCATCCGATGCATTTGTCACGAGGTTCATGACCACCTGGCGCAATTGTCCGGTGTCACCCTTGATGAGGGGCGTGTCGGGGTCCAGATTCAAATCAATTCGAGCCTTCTTGGATACCGAGGTTTCCAGCAGCGATATCATCTCGGAAGCCAATTTGGACATACTCACGAGACCAATACTCAGGGCGCCTTTTCCGGCGTAGGCCAACATCTGATTCGTGAGTTCGGCCGCGTGCTGAGATGCCTTCTCAATGTGCTCGATACACTCGAGTGCCGGCGAATCGCCGGAAACGTGGAGACGCGCAAGACTCGCATTGCCAAGAATGGCCATAAGAAGATTGTTGAAATCGTGCGCGATGCCGCCTGCAAGCACACCGAGACTTTCAAGTTTCTGCGCGTGCCAAATTTGCTCTTCGAGGCTGCGCCGCTCCTCCTCGGCTCGTTTCCGCACGACGGCATTGCCTAATGCCTGACCCATCAGGCTTGCCATGGCCAGCGTGTCCTCGGTCCAAACGCGTTCGTCGTAAACCGTCTCGAACCCCAGTAGGCCAATGAGTTTTCGTCCGACCGTGATGGGTACGTTCAGAAGTGACTTGATGCTTTGCGCTTCGAACAAGGCGCGTTCGGCGGCCGCTTCCGGAGGCAATTCGGAGAGACTGGAAATAATGAGGCAGTTGTGCTGATAGAATTGCCGCTCGGCCCACACGAGGGTCGTGCGCACGTTCTTGCCGTGCAGGATGTCGTACTGCGATTGGACACCGGGCGCGCACCACTCATATCCTCCGACAACAACGTCTTCCTGATCGGAGAACATAGACATGTAACAGCGATCGGCGTTCACGAATTCACCGAGCAATCTCAATGCCTGATCGATTTCGGCGCCGATTTCGCTGGGATCAACGTTGATGAACTGCGCGGAAATCGTATTGATGATGCGTTCGAATCCAATTCGCTTGTGCAGCTCTTCTTCAGCGCGTTTGCGCTCTATCGCGCCCGAGAAAATCTCCGAGGCGAGACGTAGGAGAGCCACTTCGTCCGCCGACCACACACGCTCTTCGTCGAAGAGAACAACCACGACCAGCCCCATATAGGACTGCCCCGCAATGAGTGGCATGGCCATCAGCGAACGAATCCCCAATTCTCTCAGTACATTCTGCTCGCGTTCCGCCGCCGGAGGCAGCCCATCGGAGCCTGCGATAAACACAGCCTCTCCGCGTTCCAGGCGCTCCAGAATCCACGGGTATTCCATTGCCTGACGGCCCTGCAACACCTCCTTAATGGTGGGGAATTCACCCACATTCCATTCCAGCACATCTTGTATCGACTTCCGGTCTGGAGTCAGAAGAATCGCGCTGGCAACATCGACGGTCAGAAAAGCGCCAATATCCGCCAGCGCCCGCGCCATGGATTCCCGAAGCGAATCGGGTCGCACGTTTATGAATTCCGTGGAAATACGCGTCACCAATTCCTGAAGTTCGGTACGTCTGCGCAGTTCCACTTCGACGGATTTCAGGTCAGAGATGTCATGTGCAACAATTTGAACGCATTCAGCACCCGACGCGGGATCGGCAATGCGGCGCGCGTCCAGCCGTACGCATTTCAATTCACCTGACAGGGTGTGGAAGAAGCGCTCGGTCGCAGGAAATGCGCCCTGCTCGCGGACTGTATCCAGAATTGAGTCTTCAGTCAGCAGGGGAATTACTAGCTCAGTGATTCGTGTACCAACGAGCCGTCTCGAAGCATCAGGCCCGTCAAGTCCCAGAATAGGGGCTACGTCTCCACTGGTTTCCAGGATGACCCCATCGAAAGTGCAGAGAATAATCCCTGAATGAGATAGCGTCAGGGCTTCAGTGTACGCCTGCTCCAGATGCGCGGACAGGCGTGGGGATTCATCAGACATGTTGTCGCTACCCACTCCCGGTAGTCAGTTCAGGATTCCGCGGCACAAACTTCTACACGCAGCATCGCACGATGCTAAGGCACGGCGGTTCAGAGCAAAGGCCCGGAGAAGGGCTCCAGGCCACTTGGGAGGATTATCCTTCAGGCTGCACTACAGCTACAAGCGGATCCTTAGCGGATGGGGCTACCTAGACCTTCTCCGCTGCGGGCGCCAATCCGGGGGATCATCGGAAGCTAGACCCTGCTGAAAAGCATCAGGGGAGGGCAAGATCGAAGGGTCCACTCCCTCGGGCCTCCCCGGGAGGTTGGGCTTGTACCAGCCTGCCGAATTCACAAATTCAATTGCTCCATTCATAAACAGAACGTTGCTGCCGCCCGGAACGTGGTTGTAGCCGCTACTGTTTCCCGTGACGCCGATATCCCACATGAGCGGCGTGCGAGGGATGCCTTGTTCCGGTGGTGGCATGCAGAATGGTTTCAAGGTGTACGCACCGAGATAGTCGTAGCTTATCCGGACGCTGTTTTCTCCGTTCAAGGTTGAGTTTGTAAGCCGGGGCGGTTCACCCTCAGAGGAATCAAAATTGCCATTCGCATCGGAGGGGCACACGATAGTGTGAATATCGGTCAGATAATCGGGGCAGAGGTTCAAGAGACAATCGGCGTTGTTGCCACCGCCGGACCACGGGAATTCCCCCTTATTCTCCTGAGCGTAGATGGACAACGCCAGCCCGATCTGGGCGAGATTATTCTGACAACTCGCGCGTCGCGCATTTTCACGTGCGCGCGCCAAAGCAGGCAGGAGGATCGCGGCCATAATCCCTATGATTGCGATCACCACCAATAGTTCAATGAGCGTGAATCCCGCGCGCCTTACCATTTTGTCACCTCGTTCCAGCTCACAACGCGAACTCCGCCCGATGCCTCGCGTGAAACCGATGCCACGATTCGCGTACGAACGTCCGGTGAGTCGGTAAGGGTGGCCGTTGATACGATCTCGAAAGCCCCGTTCACTCCGCGGACGGTTGCAGTGAAATGCCCTTGCCCGAGGGTCCCTACCTGGTCCGCAGCGCCGCCTTCACGCAACGCGGCTATAGCCTGTTCCACTCCCCCCTCGGCAATGTTCACACAAACCTGGTGAGCCTGAGACGCGGTAGCACGAGAGATATTTCGATTGAGCGTGGTAAGGAAAGTCGCCGCGAGCAGCGTGACGACGGCAAGATACCCGAGCACAAAGATGAGGGCTATTCCCTCGTTGCCATGTTCGCGACGGGGAGTATGACGATTCTCTGTCATGAATGGTGTCCTCAAAGCGCAGCCGCCACACCGCGGAAGGCTGCGGCTACAGTAACGTTTCTTCCAACGCGATTGTCCCTGGCGCGGCCTGCGGCTGTTACGCGCAGGATCACCGAGCGCGATAGCTCGGGAGTCGCTTGCGAATACAAGAAACTGACGGCACTGAGGTCAATGGGATACGCAATGGCTCGTTCCAGATCCCAGGCTCCATCTTTGACGCGGATCGTTCGTTTGCACAAACGCTTTGTTCCTTCGGCCATTCCAAATACGGTGTAGCGTTCACCGTCCGCCATACGTAGAACGAGTTGGTTTTCGTTGCTCTCGAATCCGGCCACGTTTGACTGAACTCCGCTGGACTCATGCACCGATTTGCGAAAATCGTCTTCAAGCATTGCCAGGTTCTCGATGCGGTCCACGGCCCCGCCGCCAACCGCCGCCAACCGCGAGCTGTTTTGGAAAACCTGGAGGCAGAGAACCGCAAGGATCGCAAGGATGAAGGAGTAGCCCATCATTTCCAGCAGCGTGGTTCCGGCTGCCTCGAACAGCCCACCCGTCAGACGCTCTCGCAACTTCTCGTTCATGTCGTCAGATTCCCTTGTCGGCGATCAACGTCGTTACGCTCTTCGTGATTTGGCGCCCATTGTCTCCGCTCCACATCAACGACACCGTCACTTTCTTCAGAGCGAAGGCGGCATCTTCTATGCGCACTTCCGGTTTGACCTTTACAAACCGATCGATTTCCGGAGTCAGACTGCGAAAGCCCGAGGCACCGGCTACAAGCTCGGAAAACGGAGCCGCGCGCAGGGTTTCCACCTCGTTCTGAATAGCACGCATGGCGACGTTGGTATCGCTCAATGCGCGTACTTTGTCTAGACCGAAGCAAAACATTTGAATCACGCCGAACACGCCAATCGTGAGCACAAAGATGGCACACATCAACTCAAGCAGCGTAAATCCCGCGTCGCGATGGCGGGGTAATGCATCGCATTTCATCGGTCTACTCCATGGCGGGCGGAATCACCCGCCGCAGTTCTTCCAATGTTGTTTCGCCGGCCCGCACACGTGCCGCCCCGTCTTGTGCAAGCGTAACCATGCCATTGGCAATTGCCGCTTCATGCAGCACCGATGTTCGGCTGCGAGCGAGGACCAGATCGGAAATCTCACCATTCACGTGCAGCAACTCGCCAACCGCCGTACGCCCTCGATAGCCAATACCCTGGCACGCGTCACAGCCACGACCCTGCCGGTACTCGCCTTCCCGCACTAAAAGGCCGTAGGGGGCCAGTTGCGAGCCCTCGGGATTGTCTTGTGCCGCACAATGAGGGCACACAAGACGCACGAGGCGCTGCGCCAGAACGCCGGTAACGGATGAAGCGACCAAGAACGGTTCGATGCCCATGTCGAGCAGGCGCGTGAAGACGCCCGCTGCCGTGCCGCTATGGATTGTGCTGATCACCAAATGCCCGGTAAGGCCCGCTTGAATCGCTGTCCGCGCCGTTTCTGCGTCACGGATTTCACCGATCATAATCACTTCGGGGTCTTGGCGAAGCAGGGAACGGAGCGCCGCCTCGAAGGTGAATCCCGCATGCGGGTTGACTTCCGTTTGCGCCACGCGGCCAAGGCGATATTCTACAGGGTCTTCGATGGTGGCAATGTGGGGCGATGGCTCGCGCAATGCGAGCAGTTCGCGAAGTATGGCGTAGATGGTCGTCGTCTTCCCGCTCGAGCTGGGACCTGTAAGGAGAATCGTCCCTTGCGGAGATGCAAGGAGTCTGCGCAGCGTGCCCAATAACGCGGGACGAAGTCCCAGCGTGTCCAAGGTGAACGGCACGTCGCGGCTATCGAGTAGCCGCACAACCACTTTCTCGCCGTGCACAGTCGGGTACGTCGAGACTCGCATGCCTTTGCGGCAAGGCGTGGATTCCGGTTCAATGCGCCCGTCCTGCGGCATGTCACGCTGGTAGATAACAAGTTGCGCAAGGATCTTTAGTCGAGCCACGATGCGCGAGTGTTGAGCGCGCGGCACTTGAGCCACATCATGCAGAATTCCGTCAATTCGATACCGCAACGCGAGGCATTCCTGCCACGGCTCAAAATGCACATCGCTGGCGCGGTGTGCTACTGCTTGCATCAAGGCGCAATCGACTGCATCCACCGCGGCAGATTCTGATGAGGATGCGAGCACGTTGACCAATCGTTCTTCAATTGACGCAAACGGCCAAACCTCGACAGGACCAACTTTGCCGTGATTGGGTTCGTCTATTACTCGCAGCCTTACCATGGCTTTCTTCCTCAGATCGAATCCAGGACCGCATCAATTATTCCCACCAAGCTCATATGGACAGATAGCGTGACCAGCAATGTGGCGCAACCGGCGACAATGACCACGAGTGGTGCGACGATATCGGCCACGACACGCGCAGAAGTCAAAGCCTGACGTTCGTACATGCTGGATATGCGCTCGAGTGATTCCGGCAATAGTCCGGACGTCTCGCCCAACGCGACCATTGTCCGGAGTGAATCCGGCAGTCCGCGCTCGTCCTTCATTGCATCCGAAAGCGATGTTCCTTTTCTCACGCGGTCAAGCAGGCGTGACATGACACCGCGGAAACGAGGACCGATATCGAGTTCGGTGCATGCGACCAAAGCCTTGTCCATGGGCATGCCGGACGCGAGTAGTTGCCTGAGTACGGCGGCGATATGGCTTAGCGTCAGCTTGGCGTCGATGTGCCGCCAAACGGGAATCCAGCGAAAACAGCGCCGCAACCATTCGCGGCGACCCGATCTTCTTGCGCTCCAGAACGGTTGATAGCGAAGCATCAGAAACGCGACTAGCAGCGAAACGGGCAAGGACAACCTAAACACCAGAATTGGGGATATTACTTGCACATCGTTACCCAAGTTGAACAGACCTTCCAGCCCCTTGCGTCCAGAGTATGCCACGGGACCTACAAGGGCCTGATAGAAAGACCCGAGCGTTCTCACGGGTTCAGGCGCCGTGGCGCCGAAGTCTCTCAGAACTTCAACAAATTGCGGTACGATGAACGCAAATAGAAACGCGAGAATGAAGCACTGGGCGCACAGAAGAAAGGTCAGGTACGTGACCCAACCACGTATAGTCTGCGTGGCCGCGTGGGTTTGATGAACGAGGCTCGTCAGGCTATAGAAACTTTCGGAAAGCGCACCTGTGTCTTCACCCGATTTCACTATATCCACATAGTAGCGCGGGAAAAAGCGGGGCAACGACCCCATCGATTCCGATAGGCCCTGCCCCTTCGTAATGCCGGAACGCACCGCAAGCAGTATGTTCTGTACCTTGGCATTTGGAGCCGAGGCGGCTGCATAGCTGAGCCCATCCACCAGGGGAGCATTGCATCGCGCAATTGCAGAAAGCTGCGAGGTGACGACCAGGAGGTCACGTTGCCATGCAGCTTTGCGGCGGTAGAAATGTCCCTTCCACTTCTTCCCCCTGCGCTCGTAACGCTCGTGGATGGGTCGCTTCCCTCCCCACAGGAGGGATACATCTCTTTGAAGGATTTCCTTCCAGTTCATTTCAGTTACCGCTCACTACGTCGCCCAGCGAAAAAATGGGCAGATAAAGGGCGATTACGATAGATGCCACTACGGCGCCCACGCAGAAGACAATTGCAGGGCCTACCAGCTTAAGGGCCATGGAACTGGCGCTTCCGAGTCGCTCCTCGTACGTCGCCGCTAAGCTTTGGAGCGCGTCGCTTAAGTCGCCGCGATCTTCCGCGACGCCGACAATCCAGCAGAAGAAGGAATCGAATAAGCCCGACTTTCTGAACGATTCGTTCACCGACCATCCCGCGGCAATCGATTCCTGCACCTTGCGCATGGCCTCATACAGGCGCACGCTACCGGAAGCGCCCGCAGCCAGTTCGATACTGTCTGTTACGGAGACTCTGCTTGCCAGCAGCATACCAAGGGTACGGCTGAAACGCGCGGTGATCGCTAAACGGCGAATCGTACGGTAGTATGGAGTGAAGCGGCCAACGTTCTCGACGAATCGTGCAATGCGCTTCCCGCTGCGCGCCATACGCGCGAGAAGTTTCCACGCAAGCAACAGAACCAGCGCGACGAAGAGCCACATTCCGATGCGCTCCCTCGTGCTTAAGCTGAGCTCGATCCAAAACTGCGTGAGCCATGGCAGTTTCGCGCCGAAATCGCCGAATATCTCGGCGAAGAGCGGGATAATACGACCCATCAGAAAAGCTACGACACAGGTGCTTGCCGCCAACAATAGAATCGGATAGGCGAGCAGTTCTTTTGCCCGGTACTGAAACTCCACCATGCGCTTCGAGTAGGCGCTCAACAAGGTCAGAACGCCGAGCAAATTTCCTGTCTGCTCGCCCGCGCGGATTGCGGCCAGATAGAGCGGAGGAAAGCTCTTGGGATGCATGGCAAGCGCGGTTTCCAGCGTGTCTCCGCTTTCAAGACGCGCACGCACGTCGTCGAGGACCGATCGGAACTCCTTGTCTTGGACGTCTTGCGCGAGGGCCTTCAATGCCGGGGCAAGCGGCAGATTACTGCGCACGATGGCGAGCAATTGCTCGTTGAGAAGATCGATGTCGCTCCATGAAAGGGAGGCCGTTTTCCGGGGCAACGCCTTGGACGGTTCCACCTCCTCCACGGAGTTCACTTGGAGACCGCGCTCTCGGAGGATGGTCGTCACCCGGTATGCGGACGACTCCTCCATTTTGCCCTCAAGAGGCGCTCCTCCGTCATCAACGGCTCGGTACTTGTACAATGGCATGATGATGAAGTCCTTCGGTTCAGAAGACGCGCTAGGGCCGCGACGTTGCCACTCTCAATTGCGGCCCCGGCCGCACGTACGGCGGCCCAGGTCCACCTCATGATTGTAGGCGATTCACGGCTCCCGGTCAGCCCAGCGCGACGACTCGTAGTCGGCGCGCTACCGGTGCAGTCTCCTGATAGATATGGGCAAAGAGAGAAAAAGCGATCATATGCGATTTGAAGGAAGTTTCACGGCTAAGCTGACGAGAAGGTGAGAGGATCAGAGGAGAAATGAGGGAGCTTCCCAGCCGCGGGCAAAACAGATCACTACGCTCTACCGGCTAGAATTTGACTGAGAGAACACGCTAGACAATGCGATCGTCGTGGACAGTATCCTCACCGGGACCCGGTTCCCCAATAGCCTGACGATACGCTTTGTTGACGTCGGCTTTTCGGTGAACAAACGACATGGCGATGACGGGGGCTTCATCGGGGATTACATCCACCGCGGCGGTAGACTCGCGGACGCCCTCCGTGAACCGCTTGGCATGACGGACGAGCGGCATACTGGAGGCCACGCCTATCAACAAGGCCGCGGCGACCGCAAGGCGCGACAGAACCAGACGGGGCCGCTTGACGCGGACGCGTTTGGCAAGATGCACTTTGGACTCTCGTCGATGGATCATGTCCATCAGGCTTTCGAATCGGTCGGTAGGATTGGGGTGGCGCAGAGTGTCCCGGCACGCATCAACGGCCAAGCGCATGGCTGCCATTTCGCATCGACAAGCAACGCAACGTCTCAGGTGGACTTCGATGGCAACTCTCTCGCGAAAACTGACATCGTCATCCAGGTAGTCTAAGAATCTCTCGCGAAGTTCTGCGCACCACATACCATGATTGCTCCATGATGTAAACCATTATGAGAATAAATACACTCGAACAAATCTAATATACCCTACGACGCAACAGCGCGTTTTAATAATGTGCGTAACTTCTTCAGCGCGAGCAGCTTCCGGGAACGAACCGTATTCACGGGGCAGTTCATGGCGCTGGCGATGTCCTCAAGGGACATTCGCTGGAGGATTCGCATCACGAAGACCGTCCGTTGATCGTCCGGAAGCTGCTCAAGCGCTTGCCAGAGGAACTCGTCCATTTCGGAGCGCGCGGCGCACTCGTCGGGGCGCTGGGATGGATCGCTTGGAAGACCCTCTCCTGAGCCGTCAAACGGCTCCAAGGTTCCCAGCTTCCACAGCTTGGCCAGTTCGCGCCGCCGTTCCAACCAAATGAACCGGGCAAACGCAAACACGTACGAGGCAAACGAGCCGGTGGCCGCGTAGCGCCTTCGATAGTGCCAGATTCGGGCAAAGGTCTCGTGCGATAGATCTTCGGACGCATGGCAATCCCTTGTCAATGCATAGAAGAAATTCACCAGACGCCGGTTATAGCGACGGTATATTTCTGCGAAGGCAGACTCATCCCCTTCGCTCACCAGCATCATGAGCTCGGTATCGCTACGCAAGTCCACGGGTCTACCCCTTGCCCCTGTGTCTCTCATTCAGTATATGCCATAACCGACTGAAATCGATCACAGATTTTTTTGGCCGATCCACGTATGATGGTCAGGCAGGCAACGGAAAGGACGACCAATGACTGTATTGATATTCAGTGTTGCGATAGCCATGGCCGTCTCTGCCATGTGCTCCTTGCTTGAGGCGGTGTTGTTGAGTCTGACGCCCTCGCAGATTGCCGACGTGGGCCGAACCGCGCCGGCCACCGCCAAGGTATGGCAGGACCACAAGACCCATATCCAACGGCCGATAGCCGTCATCCTGATAGTCAACACGCTTTCCCACACGGTCGGAGCCACGGTTGCAGGAGCCCAATTCGAGTCACTCTTCGGGAGGGAGTGGATCGTTGCGTTCTCTCTGCTTTTCTCGTTCCTGATTCTCCAGTTCACGGAGATACTCCCGAAGACGCTCGGCGTCCGGTACAACAGGGACCTTGCCTTTTACGTTGGCGTGCCACTGTTGTGGGCGGTCCGCATCATGCGGCCGGTCGTAACGCTGGTCCACTGGCTCAACAAGCCCTTTGAAGGGAGAGCAAAGGCCTCCGATCCAAAGGGTACGCTTGATGAGCTGTCTGCGTTGGCGAGCATGGCCCGGGTTTCGAACCTGATAGGAGCACACGAGGAACGAATTATCACGCGCGCAACGGCCATGTCGGATACCCCCGTGAGCGAGATAATGATCCCACACGATCAGATCACCTTTGTGTCGACGTCGCAGTCGCTGACCGAGGCCATCCTTACGGCCCACTTCGACCCGCATACGCGTTTCCCCATCTGCGAAGGTGGCGATCACAACAAGGTTTTGGGGTACATCAATTTCAAGGAGTTGATCTATCGTGCTCGCACCAATCCCAGCGATCCGAGCCTGCGAGGCATCATCCGCCCGGTCCATTTTACGTCGTCGGAAACGACTGCCGCGGATCTCCTCCGGACCTTTGTGGAGGAGCACGTCCACATGGCGGTGGTTCGCGGGGAAGAAAATGTGTGTCTCGGCTTAGTGACGATGGAAGACCTTGTTGAGGAACTGGTCGGCGAGCTTGAAGACGAGTTCGACCGGTTGCCGCGCATGTGTCACGCGTTGACCGGCGGCACGTGGATGGTGGGCGGCGGTTTTCCCGCGGACAGGCTCTCGGAGCAACTCGGCGTCGAGCTTTCGGATCCCAAGGGAAGCACTTCGGCTTGGCTTATAGCGCGCATGGGAGGCGTGCCCAAAGCCAATGACGTTTATCGGGAAGCCGGCCTTGAGTTCCTAATCCGCCGCACGCGACGTGGCAAAGTCTTCGAGGTCGCGGTATCGGCGCCGAGACCCGTTGGGGAATACGCACCCATCATCCGGAAGGACGCATAGTCCGCAATTTGCATCGGCGCGATTGAGCGCCGCTCGACACCATGCGTCAATCGGATTGAAGCATCTGGTTCACCGCGTCGGCCAAGTCTTTCGCAACCAGATCCGCCTGAACCGGAGGGGTCTCGCCGGCCAGATACCGGTGAGCGTCCTGGCCGCTCAGCACGAGAATGGAAGGGCATCCGGCATTCTTGGCGGTCACAAGATCCGTGTATGAATCGCCGACAAAGTACGTTTCGTGCAAGTTGAATCCATACCGGCGTTGGGCCTCCTCCAGCAATCCCGGTCTGGGTTTCCGACACTCGCAATTATCGGATGCAAGGTGCGTGCAGTAGAGAAACTCGAGTATCTCACCGCCCGAAGACTCGCGGATGCGATCGCGCAACGTCTCGCTGAGAAGGTCCAAATCGTGCCGGGACATAATGCCCTTGCCGACGCCCTGTTGATTTGAGGCAACTAGAATGCCGTATCCCGCGCGGTTCAGGCTGGCCACGGCCTCGGCCGCCCCCGGCAACACGTGCAGCATGTCAACGGACGTAACGTATCCTCCCGCCACGTTTTCGTTCAGGACTCCGTCGCGGTCCAAGAGGACGTACTTTCTGTAAGGGGCAGCGGGCACGTGCGTATTCCTTTCGCAATTTCTTGTCGCGCCTGGAAACGGTACCACATCCCGGGAGCAATGGGAATGCGACCCGTCAGAGTCTGGGTACCAAAGCCGCCATACTCTGACGAGCGGCGCCCCGGCGTCGGCCGTGGTCAGCCCGCTCTGTAAAGTGTTTGGAGGATTGGAAATGAGTGGCATGAGGGTTGCATCGCATCACATCAGCGTTCCGCTGTGGAGGGTGCTGCAATGGGTCCATTGAATCGACTCCAGGAAAGACTGTGGCGACTGGGCGCACCCGGAGGCATTGCTTTGATGTTGATTGTAGCCTTTGCGTGCGGATACTTATTCTGTATGGCAACTACACGTCCGCTTGCAGCTCCGCTGTATACTGTAAGCCCCGCAAGCTGCTGCGGAATTGCTCCGTGATTCGGTAGGAAAGGAAGCCCTGCAATGGTTGTGCTCCTTCTGCTGGCAAGTTTGTCTGTCGATTCCCAGGTTGCCCCGCCCGTCTTCTATGCGCCCAATGAGGAACTGCGCGGTTATCTCTTGGAGGCGGGCGAGAAACATCCAGGACTGCGGCAAATGCACGCGGAGTGGCTGGCCGCGCTTGAGCGGGTTCCGCAGGCAACCAGTCTCGACGATCCCATGCTCGAGTTCGGGTATTGGCTGCAATCCGACGATTCCCGATACCGGGTCATGCTCTCGCAGATGTTCCCGTGGTTTGGCACGCTCAAGACCCGTGCCGCGCAAGCAACGGCAGAGGCGGAAGCGGCGCTAACCAGGCTGTATGCGGAACGCAATCGCATCTTCGCTGCGGTCAAGAAGGCCTATTTCGACTACGCTTATCTGGGCGAGAGCATCAAGACCACCGAGACGCAAGCCGACATCCTTACGTACATGGAGGGAGTTGAGCAGTCGCGCTACGGGTTAGGCCTGTCCAGCGAAGCCGATTTGCTGCGAGTCCAAACGGAACAGACCAAGTTGCAGGACCGGTATGATGGCTATCTGCAATACCGCTCCGCGTTGTCCGCGCAACTCGGTGCGGCAATCGGGCGAGAGGGAGGCGACGTTCTTCCGTGGCCGCAGCCGATGGAGCTTCCTCCCCCGCCGCCGCCTGCGCCCGTTGTGTTGGCGCGGTTAAGGGTATCGAACCCGGAACTCGGTGAGGCCGATCACATCATAGAAAGCCGTGAACACGGCATCGCGCTGGCTAAGAAGGCAGGGTTCCCCAATTTTACGTTGGGGCTAGAGTACGTGGACATGAAAGACATGACCCAGCCCAATCCCTATGGGCCGCTGGTTGACGTGGCGGGCGTAGCCGATGGAATCTCGCTGCGGCCACAACCGCTCGACCTGCCCGCGCTTCCCGGGGCAAACGCCTCTTTCCTGGAACGCATTCAAGGGGCATCGAACTTTGCGCGAAGCCTTCGCGATCAAACGACTCCCGATGTCGTCGGGAATTTGATGGGCCTCAACACGCTGGCCAAGGCCGAAAACGAATGGGACAACGAGACCGTGAAGGACGAGGTCATGGTCACTGTGGGGATGAATTTGCCCATTTGGCGCAAGCGGGTGCGAGCGGGCATTCGCGAAGCGCAATACATGAAAGAGGCCGCGGAACACGACAAACACCGCCGCGCGTTATCACTGGATGCTTCCGCGCGCTCCGCCATGTTCGGTATGGAAGACGGCATGCGGCGGGTGAGGGTGCTCAACGACTCGCTTATTCCCCAGGCTAAGCGAACGTACGAAACGCTGCAAAGCACCTATGCCACCGGCGAGATGTCCGCAAGTTTTCTGGATGTTTTGTCGAGCGTGCAGACTCTGCTGGACTTCGAACTGGAAATGGTGGGCGCAAAGCGGGACTTGCTCTCCGCGGCCGCGGAACTGGAGTTGATTCTGGGCGGTCCCTGGGCCGACAAGGGAGTCCCAGCACCGGACCCGGTGACCTTGCCAACCCTTGGCGAGGACTCCAAAAACAAATCGGACACGTCCGGCGAGACCGGCGTGTCCGACACTTCTAGTCCTGAATCGTAGACCCGGAATTGACTCTACGCGCGATACAGGCTATGGCCAATCCCCATGGCCTTCCTGCACGCTTCGACGGTTTCTAAAGCGACCGGCGTCACCTTTTTGGCATTCTCGCGCAGGAAGTCCTTCACGAACTCGTCGTTGTTGGCGGGGTCGTTGTACTTCTCAATGATGGGCGCGTTGAACGCGGAGACGTGCTCCGCGAGCGTCGTCTTCAGGGTGCCGTAGAATTTCTCGCCGCGCCGGTACTTTCCGACAAAGTCGAGATACACCTCCTTCGGGGCAAGCAGGTGCAGCAAGCGATACAACGCGCCAAGGCTTGGCGGCAACTGCGGAATGACCATCTCCGGCTCGTCGCTCTCCGTGGTCAGCGGGCCCGGGTCGGTGGTCGTCTGTACGCCCTTCAGCTTCTTGAGAACGGTCTTCGGATCGTCCAACAGATCGAGCGTATTGTGTTCGCTCTTCCCCATCTTCGAGCCGCCGTCCAAGCCGGGCAGGCGCAGGGCATTGCGTTCCGTCGCCTTGGGGATGGTCAGCGTCTCGCCAAAACGATGGTTGAACTTCTCGGCGATGTCGATGGCCATTTCCACGTGCTGGCGCTGGTCGTCACCGACGGGCACCTTCGTGGAACGCACAATGAGAATGTCCGCGGCCATAAGTACGGGGTAGCCGAGCAGTCCGTAGCTCAGCGGATTGCCCTCGATTTCCTCGCCATTGCTCGCGAGTTTGCCGAGCTTGTCCTTGTAGGTTGTGCCGCGTTCAAGATGGCCGATGTTGGTTACCATGCCCAGCAACAGGCTCAACTCCGCGGTACACGGCAAATCGCTCTGACGATAGATCACCGATTTCACCGGATCGAGCCCGCACGCCACGTAGGTCCGCAGCATGTCCAGGGTCTGCTGGTAGTAATCCGTGTGCTCGGTGATCGTCGTGAGCGCGTGGTAGTCCGCGATGAAGTAGTAGCACCGATGGCCTTCTTCCTGAAGTTTCAGAAAGTGATGCACCGCGCCGAAATAGTTGCCGTAGTGCAGCCGTCCGGTCGGCCGGATGCCAGATAGAATGATTTCCTGTTGCTTGGACATAACTCACCTGTTTCTGAGACGTTGCTTGAACGCGGAAGGCGATCAGAAGGGTCGAAGTATACGCGGAGGGCGTAGCGCAGGTCCAATCGATTGGCTTTTTGGTCGGTGAACGCTTTTGCCATACACATAATTTTGTGAAATAATGTGTATAGAAGGAGTTGACGATTAATATGGGCAGAACGAATATCGTACTCGACGACAAGCTGGTGACCGAATGCCAGAAGGCAACGGGGATCAAGACACGGCGCGCATTGATTGACCATGCGCTTCAAGAGCTGCTTCGGCGCGAAAGGCAGAAGAAGATTCTGAATCTAAAGGGCCGCATATCGTGGGAGGGGGACCTTAGCGAGTTGCGTAAAGGCCGCTTCGAAAAATGATCCTTGTTGACACAAGCGTTTGGCTGGACTTTCTTGCGGGCCGAGAAAATATCTACGTATCTACCCTGGAGAAACTCGTTGCTGACGATGACATCTGTCTTTGCGGTGTAATCCTCACAGAAATCCTCCAGGGAATCCGGAGTGAAAAGGAATACGCGACGACAAAGAAGTATTTTCAGCAACTCACCATTCTCCCTCACACCATCGAAACGTTCGTAGCGGCTGCAGACATTTACCGAAACCTGCGCAAGAAAGGGCTTACGGTGCGAAAGCCCATTGACTGCATGATCGCCGCCGTCGCGATCGAACACGCAACTCCCCTCCTGCAGAACGACCGCGACTTCATAGGAATCTCCAAGCACTGCGGATTGGAGCTTGTGCCACTCCGGGCGTAAAACGGGCTCTCTATTCCTTCCCAATCGGCACCCCCAACTCCGAAAACATCGCCGCGGCATTGAGGAAATGCGCAGTAATCCAGAAGACAGTCCAGGTTTCGACATAGCCGCCTCGCAACCCCTCGACGCTCTTCACCTGTGAACCCTGCGTGTAGTTGGTGTGCTGAGGTTGTTCGCCCTGGCTGCCTTGCGCGTCGATAAGCTGTCCGCAGGAACGGTACATGAGCAACGCAAGTTGGGTGAGTTCGTCGCGTTGGGTGAGTTGCCCGAGGCGGTATACAGCGCAGCCGCAACCAAATTGACTCAACCACAGATGAACACCGATTAACGCCGATAAGAGAAGTGAGCATACGGGGTAGTGGTCAGGGAGTACTGAAAACGGGGTCTGGAATTTGACCACGAATCGGACGAATCACACGAAGAGAATGCTCAATCAAGAGCAAATGACTTCAATCCACGGGGAACACTGGGAGCACGGGGAACAGCGGACAAGTCCGAGTCTTGAAGAGACGGAATTGAACCGAAATGGTGGCCAACTTCTGCGAAGAAAGCAAAGAAAATGACCGGTTGTAGTACGGAAGCGCCGTTGGGATTGAGGGCAATCCGGCGGTTCGAACCTAAACGCCGCGAGCACGATTCAGATCGTTCACCATCTCGCTCACGAGCCGCACGCGCTCGATGTCGCCGACGGGGGATATTTCGTCCGAGATGCCGAGAACAAGATTCGGCGCAAAGTACTCGACACACTTGCGTGTGTTTGTGATGAGACTCTCAATCGGCTCGCCGGGCAGGAAGTCCGTGCACGGAATGCCGTCGACCATGATGCGGTCACCGAGGGCGTCACGCACCTCTTCCAGCGTCACATCGCCTTGCGGGACGGGCGTGATGGCTTCAAACCCATCGAATCCGCAGTCGCGCGCATACGGCAACAGTTGCTTGCAGTCGCCATCCCAATGCGGATACGTCTTCTTGTTCGCCGCGTGCAGCCGTTCGTTACGGCGCTGGTATTCTGGCAACACCCACCGTTCGAAAACCGGCGGCGCGCACAATGCCTGATGGACGTTGTCTCCGAAATTGACGATCTCGATAGGACTCGCGCACACGACGTCCAGAACGGCGTCATCGGTTTCGTTGATGACTCGAATGAGGCGCTCCATCTCGTCGGGATATTCGTAGAGCGCGGTCACGCCGTTTTCGAATCCCATATAGTCGATGACCAACCGCATGATGTTGATACGCGGAATGTAGATGCACGGCGCGGCGCGGTCACCGATTAGGACACAGGCACTCTCGTAGTGCTGCCGATCGAACGTTACGCTGCGGTTTTGGAGCCGCCATTCCATAACCCGCATGTCGTCCGGCGTCACAACGGGAAATTTCTTCGTATGAAAGGCGTCGCTCGTGCGCTCCATCACGGTCACAAGATCGCCCACGGGGGTCCGCACGCGTTCGGTGGTTGTTGTGCCTTCTTCGCACATCTCAACGCATACCGATTCCGCGTCTGCGATTCGGATGCTGTCGTTGAACGCCCAATAGGGTCGCACGGAACACTGGAGATCGTCGAAGACGTTGAGCATGGACATTTCACGGTAGCGTTCCGGCAGTGTGCCCAGCCGCTTGTTGGTCTCGTACCAGTGCTCGATGCGAGGCTGCCACAAGATCCGGTCGACCGGCTCTCGCCGGAAGATACTCAGGTGAAGTTCTCGGTTTGTCACATTTTCCACCCCACAACGAACCAAGGCACAGGTTAGTATCTTTCTTGGCCTGCCTCAAGCGCGAGCGAGGGGAGCAATTTTCGATGTGTCAACAGATCACTACTTCCATATTGCCCGTTAAATTTCGTTGCCAAAAATGCGATCCGGTGGTACAGTGAAGGTGTCGGCAGGAGTAGCGTGGATAGAGTTTGCGCACGTCCTGTTGCGGACGAGTGTGCAGCCCCTGTGCAGTGACCAGCGTGTAGAGAGAGTGCTCTCCACGTGCTCCTGCCGGTAAGATATGCGGTACACCCTGGATTGATCGAAAAGGCCCCCACAAACTACTTGCGGGGGCCTTGCCATTTAAGCTGGTCGGTGAGGGAATTGTTATTCGCGCAGCCGGTCTCGCATCAACGCAGCCACGGCTTCGGGTGGTGTCGATCCCATTAGCCGTTGAAGGTCGGTTATCGAGGACGGCCGTTGCTTCGTGCGCAAGTCATCCTCTTCCCTGGCCTTGCTGTCGCGGATCTGTTTCTGCATTTGCATAATGGCGCGAAGCATGTTCTGGCGGCTGATACGGCCGACGGGCTTTCCATCCTCAAGTACCGGCAATACCGCAAAGTTGGTGGCAAGAAACTCGCGCGCGACGGTGAAGATGTCCATATCGGGCGTGAGCGTGTGTTTCACTTCCGACATGTAATCGGACACGGCACCTGTCGCAAGTTCGCCGTAGGTTGCGTTCGTCAGTACGCGCAGGCAGTCTTTCTCGGTGAGAACGCCTACCAATGTTCCGTCACCGTCTACGACTGGCGCCCCAGACGCCCCTTTGTTCGCCAACAGATCGATGGCGTCGTAAACGTCCATCTCCGGCCTCAGGGTCACATACCAGCCTGCCATGCATTCACGCGCAATCGGTACTCGTTTCATGCTCATCCCTCCAGGGTGGTGGAGTCACTGCAGCTTGCCCGTTCACCTTGCGGTTTTAGTATACCAGAGCATTCGCGTTTTGGGGGGACAAAAACTGACCGGGCGAGTCCACGTAACTCGTTTCGTTTCCAGGCCCCGGTTGCCTTTTGACCGCGCCGCGAATACACTTACGGCAATCGCTTCAACCGTAAACTCTTTGAACCCACAGGTGCCTAGCCATGTCTGTAGCCGAACGTTGCGAACCCTTCTTGCACGAAGTCCAGAACCACCTCCGCGATGAACTCTTACCATTTTGGCTTACCCACGGCGTGGACAAGGAGTACGGCGGTTACCTGACCTATTTGGACCGTAACGGCGTGCCGACGGGCGAAACCGTTAAAACGCACCTCTGCCAGACGCGCTGCATCTATACCTATTCGTCGGTGCACCGCTCAGGCTTTGGCCAGGGCGAGTTTCTGGATATCGCTCGCCAAGGCGTGGATTTTATCATCGACCACTTCTGGGACGAGGCGCGCGGCGGGTGGTTTTGGACTGCCGCCCAGGACGGGACGCCTATCAACCGCAGCAAACTGACCTACGGTCATTCGTTTGCCATCTACGCCCTAAGCGAATACGGCATGGCTTCCGGCGATCCTCGGGGCATCGAGTGGGCCGTGAAGACCTACGAGATACTGCAAACGCTCGCGTCGGACAATTGCCACGGAGGCTTCTACGAGTTTCTGGAAGAGGATTGGTCGAAGAAGCGGCCGGGGAAATACGGCGGCGACCGCAAGTCGTTCGACGTGCACATGCACCTCATGGAAGCTTTCACGAATCTCTATGAAGCGACAGGCGCGCGCATCTACCGCGAAAAGACCATCGAGATTATCAACCTGATCTTTAAGCGCATCCTGCATCCGGAATACGGATTGGGCATGGCCCAGTTCGCCATCGACTGGACGCCGCTGCGGCAGATCCTGTTTGCGGACGTGTGGGGGTCCGACCGCGACGTCGAGGACGAGGCGCGGCCGTTGGACAACACAAGCTACGGTCACAACATCGAGTTCGCGTGGTTGCTTCTGCATTCGATCAAGATACTCGACCTGGACATCGAGCAGTTCAAAGCGCCGTTGAAGAAGATCTTCGATCATGCGCACAAGTACGGTGTGGATTGGGAGCGCGGCGGTATCTATTGCGAAGGCCCATTCGAAGGAAAGGCCCGCGAACGCAACAAGGAATTCTGGCAGCAGTCCGAGGCACTGACCGGATTCCTGGACGCCTATTTGCTCACGAAAGACGAGAAATACATTGACGCTTACGAGAAGATCCACCGCTTCGTCATGGACAAGGTCATCAACCACCCTGTGGGCGAGTGGTTCCCGTTATTCGACGAAAACAACAACCTCTTGTGGGACTACATGGCCCACGCGTGGAAGATCAACTACCACACCGTGCGCTCAATGATCCTGACCGAGGCGCGGTTGATGAAGATCGTGGGATAGGCAACAAAGGTTACGGCGCCGAAACGTCTTTCGCCTCTATTCCGACAACCGATTCAGCGCAGTCGAGCAGTTCGTCGCGGAAGGCCCTAATTGTGCCATCGTTGTTCGAATAGTCGAGCGCGTCGCGTCCAAGTCCGACCCGCACTTCTTCGTACGCAGGGTCAATCATGGCCGGAAGCGACACGTTCAGCAGGTGTTCGATCTTTGCGCGAATAGGTTCGGGCACACGGTCTGGAGCGGCGTCGTCAATCCGGCTCCGCAACGCGAAGAGCAAGCGATAATCCTCGATCCCTTCGCGCACGGCCTCCCAGCGGCGGCTTGTGATCGGCTTCACCTTACCCGAATACACGAGCGGGTATTCCATTTGCGCACGGCCCCACAGGTCTTCGCCGATGTTGTAACTCCAGTATCCGATGCCCGTGGCGCCGTGGCGGAAGGCAAACAGCGCCGCAGTACGGAATTGGCCCACGATGTTCACGTTCTTAATGTTTGGCCCGGAAGGACGGCTGTACGCATATGCACAGTCGTAGGACCACAAGTGCTTGGCGTCTTTGCGCACGATACGCATCGCAGGCGAGTCTTCCGCAAGCATACTGATGCCGGGACACCAGATGTCGGTGTACGGGGCCATCGCCTCGAATAACGGCACTTCGCCGCCTCCGTCCATGTACACCATGATTTCGGGACGAAGCGTCTTCACGGCCTTTGCGAAGGCTACGTATCTATTGGTTGTATCCCACCCGTATATGGCAGGTTCGTCGACGGGGTACATGGCAAACGAGTCCATGCCGAGTCCTTTTTCCGCCAGATGCGGGACAAGACCGTCCAGGTAAGAGCCGAGTTGCGCCAAGTATTCAGGAGTCCCGGCTTCACCTTTCAACGACGGCATTCCACTAAGCAGCACGACGACGTCGTGCCCGGTTAGCGGCTCGAGGAATGTGTCCAACGCCGAGAAGTCGATACCTGTTAGTTTCCCTTGCGCATCGAGCTGCGGTGTCGCGTGCGGCCCAACAAAGACATTATTACCGTGCTCCAACATATCTTCTACGCAGCCGGGATTCAGTTGCGCCCATGCACAAAGGCGAACGGAGCCCGGAGGCGCGAGTTCAAACGGCAGAACTGTGAGCGCAATCTCCACCTTGGTTTCAGGGGGCGGCATCGCCTGCGGGCTGCGGGGCACGTCGACTCCCGCGCCATTCAAGGCCAGCACTCGCATCGTAATGGGGTACGCGCCGGGCTGCATATCCCGCGTATCGATATCGAGCCACACCTCGGAGGTCTCCATCGACGGCACAGTGACTATCGAAGGCTCGATGAGCTCAGGCAACGCGTCCCATGACGTCTCCCCAATGGACGTAACCGTCGGAACGGATTGGAGAACAGTCACTGCGGGGCCACCTTTCGGTACTTCCAGCGCGATACGTGCCTGAATGTCACGCCCAAGCGGGTTGAAAAGGCCCACCGAGACGGGTTCGTGTTCGCCCAATGTCGTTCTGCGTGCAATCTGGAGTGTTGCCACGGCCTTTTCGGGAAGTCGCTTGTTTAAAACGCGGTTCTCCCAAAGCGCATTCTCAAATGGCAGCAGACTCGTGGTAGCTCCGAGCGCGGCCGCGCCGTTCGCCAAATCACACAGCCTTAGCGCCCACTTCGGACGTGCAGCCAATCTCGCATAGTCGGGAATCGACGCCGACACTTCGTCGCGCAGACTCGCGCGCTCACGCCGCAGACTCTCGGCGATTAATGGGTTGGTCGAATCCAGTTTGGCGACAGTCTCATCGAGCGCCTTGGACGCTTCATCGGCCAATCGGCGTTCGTTCGCAAAGGGCTTCAGCGTCAAGTCGCTCGCTCCTTTTGCCAACGTCGAACCGTCTTCGTTCATCAATGTCCAGCTAAACCGGTAAAGACCTTCCACCGAGACTTCAACGGGAAGTCGCAGTTCCCCGTGCTTGCCAAACACTCGGGTAATAGCCCCTTGCACAAAACCATCGGGTCCGGAGCATGTCGCTACGGCGACTACCGGCGTAACACCGGGGTTGGTAATGGTCAATCGCACAGACTCTCCTGCTACAACGCCGTCTGCGGAAAGATCAGGCGGAGCAACAAGATCATTTGCCGATTGCACACTTGAAGACGGGGCGGCAGCCTCGCGGACTGCGACGGAGCCCGTCTTTTTTACATTTCCTATCCATGCCCCGCTCTTGTATTCGTCGCCCCGATACGCCCTCCACGTTGCCCGCGAATCGGAATTTGCACCGGTTCCGAAGCAATAGACTAACCCTGCCTCGCCGCCGGTAATGACCATCTCCAAACGGGGTGTTGTCGGCGAAACATCGCCGAACGCAGGGGTAACGTTGATCGTACGGTGCGGGAACTGCCTATCGAATAAAAGGGCGGCGCTGCCATCGAACACCATCAGATGCCCCGATTGCGTCGCCAGCACATACTCCAACAGTCCGTCGCCGGTCATGTCGATCAGTGCACCCGCCGCGAGACTCCGTCCTTGTGTATCCATTGACCAAAGTGCTTTGCCCATTTCATCGAATCGATGCAGCACGCCGGTCTGCGTCACAACGAAGACATCAACAATCCCATCTGCGTCCATGTCGCCTACAGAGATGCCGGAAGCAACCGCGCCCTTTGTGGGCTGCTTCCAGACAAGCTTTCCCAAAGCATCGAAGCAGAAGCATTCGCCTTCGTTCGAAGCCGCAAGCACTCGCCCTGCTCCGTCTGAAGACCGAAACATTACCGGCGCGCATGACCCCCAGGTTTGGGACGTGCCGCCGATGGAATTGGTCCATTTCGCCTTACCTGTGGCATCGAGAACCGTCAATTCACCAGCGCCGGTAACTATGGCTATTTCCGCTTTCCCGTCACCGTCTATGTCCGCTACCGCTGGACTTACCGGCATGCCCTTCACGACGACCTGCCATCGAACATTGCCGTTGAGTGCGTCGAAGACCCACACGGCGCCAGTCTCATCGGTCTGGACAATTTCGAGAGCGCCGTCCGATTCCAGATCGCACACGACTGACGCCGACCACGACGAAGGTCCCTTCAAGTCCTTCTGCCAGACAACCTGTCCCGTCCCGTCGAGACACGTCATTTGCCCGCTGGTGTCCGCGCTGAAGATCAGCGCGGGTTGCCCCGGGCGCGGCACGACCGATGGATAGGTCATGTTTCGTCCGCGCGTCTTGTAACGCCACATCTCTTTGCCCATGCCGTCCAACGCTATGATCTCGTCGCGTCCCACGATCACGATCTCGGCAGTGCCATCGCCCGTGACGTCCGCTACGCTTGCACCGCTTTCCGTGTAGGTTTGCAGGTCGGTCTGCCAGAGCACGGGCAGCGAAAGCTCTGCCTTCACTGCAAGCGCTGGCAGGAGCAAGAAGAGACTCATGACAATGAACTGAGAGCGACAACGGCGCAGTATTAGGTTATCCATGCCCCTGGAATTCCCGTGTGGTAAGCGTTTTCCTGAACGTACAATGACTTGGAGCCTATTCTACACACATCGGACCTGGCGCGCCCGAAGTACGTCTGCTACGAAAGTCGGCCCTTGTAGTCTTCGTATCCGAAGCGTCGCACGATGCGCGTCTCGCGCGTATCCGGGTTGTAGATGCCAATGCTGGGCAGCGGCACGCCATTGAACGTGGTGTTCTTGACCATGCTGTAGTGGGCCATGTCGAGGAACACAAGCCGGTCGCCTGCTTTCAACGGCGTTTCAAACGAATAGTCTCCGATAACGTCGCCCGCCAGACACGTGAGTCCTCCAAGCCGGTACGTGTGCGCTTTCTCTCCGGGCATACCTGCGCCCACGATCTGCGGCCGATACGGCATCTCCAGCACATCGGGCATGTGCGCGGTCGCGGAAGTATCGAGAATGGCGATATCGACGCCGTTATGAAACACGTCGAGCACCGACGCGACCAGCACACCCGTATTGAGCGCAATGGCCTCGCCGGGTTCAAGATAGACCTTCACGTCGTAGCGGTCGCGGAACGATGACACAAGACGTATAAGCCGTTCCTTGTCGTAGTCAGGGCGCGTGATGTGATGGCCCCCGCCGAAGTTCACCCACTCCATCGCCGCGATATACTTTCCGAACCTCTTCTCAACCGCGCCCAAGGTCCGTTCGAGCGCGTCGCTGTTGAGTTCGCACAGCGTGTGAAAGTGCAATCCGGTGATTCCGTCTAGCGATTCGCCGCGAAACTGCGCTTCGGTCATTCCGAGGCGAGAACACGGAGCGCATGGGTCGTACAACGCTACTTCCACTTCAGAATGCTCGGGATTGATCCGGATACCGCATTTCACACGGCGGTGATGCGCGGCCACGCGCGGTTTGTGCCGATTCCACTGCGAAAACGAATTAAACGTGACGTGGTCGGCGATATCGAGCAGCGGGTTCATCTCATCGTCGCCATACGCCGGCGCATAGACATGAACCTCGCCGCCAAACTCCTCGCGTCCGAGCCGAGCCTCGTTTACCGAACTTGCTGTGGTTCCGCGCAGATACTCGCGCACTAGCGGGAACGTGCTCCACATGGCAAAGCCTTTGAGGGCGAGGATTATCGTGCAGCCCGCGCGTTCCTGCACCTCTGCCAGCGTTTCTAGATTACGCCGCAACGCGCCTTCATCGACGATATAGGAAGGCGTGGGAACACTCTTGGATAACTCAAGATTCGGGTACGTCATTTATCCTCACCACCGATTCACACCGATTGACACCGGTGAATTAGCGACTTATTCGTTCGACTACATTCAGATCAAGGGCACTCAGAGACTTTTTGACAAACCCCGCGCAAGCTCATTAGCTACCGTGTGCACACAACCGATTACCCGTTCCGTAAACTCATCATCTTCACATTGGAGTCTATCGGAGTTCATCGGTGGTTGGTTCACATTCTCACCACCGATGGACACCGATGAACACCGATAAATCAGCGGCTAATGCGCTTGATCTCTACTCGCGGCGTCCCAAAATTGATGAGAAGGCACGTCCTTAAACCACTTGCCTTAAGGTAGTTGAGACACTGCGCCATATGCACATCATCAAACTGCTTGACAGCTTTCAACTCAAGGATCAGAATCCTGCTTACCAGAATATCTACAAAGAACTCTCCAACCAGAAGGTCATCGTAGTAGACATTCAAGTTGATTTGCTGCTCTGCCTGCAGCCCATGCTTTCTCAATTCGTGGATCAGGGCATTCTCGTAGACTTTCTCGACAAATCCCACGGCAAGTTCATTGGCAACCGCATATACACAGCCGATGACTTGCTCCGTCAACTCATCGTGCTCACATCGGAGTTTATCGGTGTTCATCGGTGGTTGGTTCATCTCTTTTGAGCCACTTGCCAATATCGCACGACTTGATACGGTTTTTCGCTTTCATGAAACTACGCTGCATTTCGACCATACCCTCACCGAATCTCGGCGGACCGTCGTAGTTGTCAGCCAACCAAAGAAGCGCGTCTACTTCTTCCCAGTTATACGGCTTGCCCCGCAGAGCCTCTCGGCGTAGTTTGTCGATTCGCCGGAATCCTTCTTCCCTGCGCCGCTCCAAATCGCGCAACTGTTCTCGCGGAGGAACTGTTACCTCGTCAGGCTCTTCCGATGAAGAAAGCGAATCACCTTTCACGCATCCCCCTACATCGCGATTTCCTTCCAAGGCAGGCCGTGAATGTTCAGCTTCTCCATGAATGGTGTCGGGTCAAACTCTTCGACGTTGAAGACGCCCTTGCCGCGCCAGGTATTGGTAAGCATCATCATCGCGCCGATCATGGCGGGGACGCCCGTCGTATACGAAATGGCCTGCGCCTGCACCTCACGATAGCATTCGGCGTGGTCGCACACGTTGTAGATGAACATCTTCTTGGGCTTGCCGTCCTTAACTCCTTCGAACAGGCAGCCGATGCAGGTCTTACCCTTGTACCCTTTGGCCAACGACGCGGGGTCGGGCAGTAATGCCTTCAAGAACTTGATTGGCACAATTTCGCGGCCTTCGAACATGACGGGGTCGATGCGCGTCATGCCCACGTTTTGCAGCACGCGCAGGTGCGTGATATAGCTTTCGCCAAAGGTCATCCAGAAGCGGATGCGCTTCAGGCCCTTGATGTGCTTCACGAGCGATTCGAGTTCTTCGTGGTACAGCAAATACGCCTTGCGCACGCCGACTTCTGGGAAATCGAAGTCCCAGTGCACCGACATCGGGTCGATCTCTTTCCACTCTCCGTTTTCCCAGTATTTGCCGCGCTGGGTAATCTCGCGAATATTGATCTCGGGATTGAAATTGGTCGCGAACGGATGGCCGTGATCGCCCGCGTTGCAGTCGAGTATGTCAACGCTGTGAATCTCGTCGAAGTGCAACTTCTGGGCATGTGCGCAGAAGATGTTCGTTACGCCGGGGTCGAATCCACACCCCAAGAGGGCCATGATACCCTTATTCCTGAAGCGTTCCTGATACGCCCACTGCCATTTGTATTCGAATTTCGCTTCGTCTGGCGGCTCGTAGTTCGCCGTGTCAAGGTAGTCAACGCCTGTATCGAGACATGCGTCCATGATGGGGAGATCCTGGTAGGGAAGCGCGACATTCAGCACGAGGTCCGGCTTCACGCGTTCGATCAGCGCAGCCATTTCTTTCACGTTATCCGCGTCGACCTGGGCGATCTCAATGGAGCGCGGCAGTTGCTCTTGAATGCGCTTACACCGCTCAAGTGTCCGGCTCGCCAGACAGATCTCCGAAAACACCTCGGGCACTTGCGCGCACTTATGCGTCACCACGCCGCCAACACCACCCGCGCCAACTATCAAAACCTTGCTCATAGCTCTCCTCGCGCCTTACTTCGGGCAAATCACGCCCTTCCTCCACCGAAAAAGGGATCGTAGCACAGAACGAGGATCGTGCGCACGGGCGGGTAACGCTCCCGTTATACCGTCTTGTTCAGGTCTTCCCCGGCGTAGTATTGGGTATCCACGCCCAAACGCGACTTCACGATGTATGTAATTTGCCCCGTGTGATACGAGAAGTGCTCGACAACATGCACAAGACAACTCAGGCCGGTCTCTTCGTAGGCCTGCACGGGGCGCTTGTCCAACAGAGTAAGCGGATCGACTCGGCGCAACACGGCCTTGGCGTCGCGTTCGATAGCGTCCAATTTCGCGAGCAATTCGGCTTTTAGCAAGGGCCCGGTCTCCAAGAACTCTTGTGCGCGTTTTCTGTGGTCGGGTTCACCGCCCATGCCGCTGCAGATCCATTGGCGCATATTTCCGCAGAGGTGCAACACCAGGTTCCCCGCGCTGACTGTCTCTGCATTGGGCCGATGCCAAATCTGTTCGTCGGAGAGGAGGTCAATGCATTTTCTTAATCGCGGAAACGACTGCTCAAACAACCGGAATTCGCATTCCGCGATCAACGCTTCGGCAAGGTCTTTAGCATTCATGGTCATACTCCCTCTGTCGCCACGCCGCAGTTGAGCCATCCCCTTCCTTATGCAAAGGGATGCGCATGGTGTACCATCAGCCGCAGATCGCTTGAGAACCTTCGTCAATGGAACTCTTACTATGAATATCCTGATTGCAGGCTGTGGTTACGTCGGTTCTGAACTCGCTCGACTTCTGCTCTCGGACGGACACTCCGTTTGGGGCATGCGTCGCGTTCCTCAAGGACTTCCTCCCGATGTTATGCCGATTGCCGCAGACCTCTCCAAACCGGCGTCGCTTGCCGGTCTGCCGCCGGGTCTCGATGCCGTCGTCTACGCCGCCGCTGCAGGCGGATTTGATGAGGCTCGCTATGTCGCGGCGTACGTCGAGGGTCCGGCCAATCTTCTGACCGCGTTGCGGTCCCAAGGACAACACCCCCGCCGTTTTCTCTTTGCCTCCAGCACCGGCGTCTACGCGCAACTCTCAGGCGAATGGGTGGACGAGGACTCACCCGCCGAACCGTCGCATTTCTCTGGCGTAGTCTTGCTGCGGGGCGAACAGACGGTCCTAAAGGGTCCCTTTCCGTCAACCGTGGTTCGATTCGCGGGCATTTACGGTCCAGGACGAACCCGCATGATCGAGTCGGTCCGCAACGGGACAGCCACCGTATCGTCAACGCCCACGTTCGTGAACCACATTCATCGCGACGATTGCGCGGGAGCACTACGCCACCTGCTGATGCTTCAGGAACCAGCACCACTGTACATCGGCGTCGATAACGAACCCGTCGAACGCGGGGATATGTTCCGTTGGCTGGCCCGGCGGCTGGGCGTACCCGAACCGGGTGGCTCGGGCGAGCCCGATAGCGAATCTGTGCGCGCCATGCGCAGCAACAAGCGGTGCAGTAATGCGCGGCTTCGCGCAACCGGCTACGAGTTCCGTTACCCGTCGTTTCGCGAAGGGTATGAAGCGTTGCTGTACTAAGTCTTCGATTTTGCCTCGCGCGCACCGTGTCTTCCAGCACGCATGTTGAGGCACTCCACGAAGAGCGAGAACGCCATCGCAAAGTACACGTATTTGCGGTCAAAGTGCTGATCCAGACCTTCAGCCACCAACATCACACCGATGAGCAGCAAGAACGCCAGCGCGAGCATCTTGATGGTAGGATGCCGCATGACGAAGCGGCTCACCACGCCGGAGAACAGCATCATGATGCCCACCGCCGCAATGATCGCGGCGATCATGATCGGAACATGCTGCACCATCCCCACGGCTGTAATTACCGAGTCCAGCGAAAATACAATATCCAGCAGCATGATCTGCACAATCACCGAGCCGAATGAAGCCGCGGCCTTGCCCGTTGAACCTGGACCGCCTTCTCCTTCCATACGCTCGTGAATCTCGTGCGTCGATTTACCGATTAGAAACACGCCGCCCACCAGCAAAATCAGGTCGCGCCCCGATATGTCGTGTCCGGCAACTGCAAAGAGAGGCGTCTGAAGGCCCATAATCCAGCTTATCGTCAGGAGAAGGGCGATGCGCATGATCATGGCGAGGGCTAGGCCCACTCGCCGGGCATTATCTTGCTTCGCGGCTTCGAGCTTCGAAGTCAGGATAGCGATGAATACGATGTTGTCGATGCCCAGTACGATTTCAAGACTCGTCAGCGTCAGAAACGCGACAAGACTCTCGACAGTCAGTAGTTCGCTCACACTACACTCCTTGCACTATTCGCAGAACGGTATTCGGCAAAACCCATGCGCTGCCTCATTTGCACCATACGCTAGCAGAGAAGACGCCGCCGCGACAATTGTACCTGCTGACTTGAAACAAAGGTGCAACATTAGCTGCTCCAATGATCGTAAGATGCCCGCGTAGGTTCGAAGGATTAAGGAGGTCGATATAGGTTCCATGACCAGAGTCGAATACTTACCGATCCCAAAAGGCTTCGGTAAACCGAATATCGGTGAAACGATTGGGCGAAGAGTTGGATGGGAATAACAAAACCCGCCGCCTTGTCATAGAATAAGGTGCCTAGATAAGCGTCCCAAGACCTTCTTCTGACATTCGGAGACTCTTCCATGCCGAACTGGTTCTCAAAAGTCTTCTCGGGCGGTGCTGCCAAGGTGCAACCCGCGCCTCCTGCACCCGCCCCTCGTCCCGCGCCACGGCCCATGCCGCAGCCAGATCCCAATGCGCGCCGCGTGGTCAACGCGCCGCTGTTGGCGGACACGAATCCCGACCTGACGCCCAGTGCTGATATTCGCATTAAGGCTCGTGTGGAGCAGGGTAAAGGCGCGTGTACATTTATGGCGGACCGGCCCATCCTTGCGGGTCACTCGGCATGGTTTCCTGGCAAGCGGGCCGCGGCGGAATCGCCGCTTGCGATGGCTTTGTTCGAGATTAAGGGCGTGGAGACCGTGCTTTTGCACGACTACACAATCACGGTTCAGCGCACGCCGACCATCCACGCGGATTGGACCGAGATGGCGCGCGAAATCGGGGCATGCATTCGCGAGCACCTGATCGAAGAGCGGCCTGTCGTCACGGAGGCGTTCCTTGCGAAGCTCCCCGGTGAAGACGCCATCCGGGACCGCATTCAGCGTGTTCTCGATGCGGAGATTAACCCGGGCATTGCGGCACATTCCGGCGCAATTCGCCTGGATCGTGTGGAAGGGAACACGGTGTATATCGAAATGCTGGGCGGTTGCCAGGGTTGCGCTGCGTCCGATGTTACCCTGCGGCAAGGAGTACACGAGGCGTTCCGAAGCGCGGTGCCCGAGGTAGGCGCCATCCTCGACGTAACGGATCACGCCTCGGGCCAGAACCCGTTTTACGCGCAACTCCCGGCCGGTATGGCGTAAGGGCAGCGACCTGCGCATCAGGAGAACTTCAGCAACATGCCTAAGCTCAACAATTTCGATATCACAATCAAGACAGGGGCATCCGGTGGCCCGTGTCCACCCACGTGGGTTATCAACGGATTTCCGGTGACGTTTGAGGAGTACAAGGGTGGCACCGGCCCCGGTGAAATCCTTGAAGCGAGCGCGGACCCGCAAAGTTTCCCTCACACCCTGCTGCTGCGCGGCCCCGAGAGTGGCGTCTGGGAATTGGATGAAGTTAAGGTCACGTACTACCCACAAGGCGAAAACCCGTATTCAGTGCGAATGGGCAAGATTACGCTTGACGACAAGTCGGATCTGAACATCTGGCACGAACGGCCCCAGCCGGTGTTTGACGTATAGTCCGCAATTTGCTCATGTGTAAGACGTTGAGGTTATGCCATAGGGATTTCTCGCGAGCACACTCTGTTTGGGGAATACTGCTTTGTTCTTCGCCGCAAGTTTCGCAAACACACTGGTTACGAGGGAGGTTGAAGTGTGTTCGTGAGAAATCCGGATTAGCGCAGAGGGGTGCCTAATGTCCGATGACTTGGCGAACCGTTCTTGTGTTCCTTGCAGGGGTGGTGTTCTTCCGCTCGATAGGCCTCGAGTCTCCGCCCTCTTGGAACTCCTCGAAAACGGTTGGCACAATGTGGACTGCCACCACCTGGAAAAGGAGTTTCATTTCAAGGACTTCAGGGAGGCCTTGGCGTTCACGAATCGCGTGGGTGCAGTCGCCGAGGAGCAGAATCACCATCCGGACATTCTAACCGCTTGGGGCAAGGTCACTGTCCGAATTTGGACCCACAAGGCAAATGGGTTGACGGAAAACGATTTCATTCTTGCCGCGAAGGTGGACAAGGCTTTGCAGCCGCACTAGTTTAGGATGCAGCCAGTGACTTTCCTTTTTCCGCGCAAACACGGTACAATTTCGGCGGGGGATAGTCTAACTTTCTTCGAGGCCGCCACAACTTTCCTCGGATAAGGCATAAGGTCACCGCCACTGTGTGCGGGGAAAAATCCAATCGAGAATTGTCATGCCGTGTAGCGATGTAACAGAGACCATTCAAGTAACCTTGGACGAATGCGATCGTCTAAAGGACTACTTCCTGTCAAAACGGACATGTGGACAGGGAGTTGGCGCGGGCAACCTGCTTCTCGAATGGTTGAGCGGAAGAAGCGTCGAGGAAATACTCGCGTACTCGGCGGAACAATTCCTCGAAGATCACCCCATCGAGGAGGAACTGGAAGAGTTCCTTAGCCTAAAGCATCTCTTTGCGCTACAGGGAGTGCTCGAGGTATTGACCGGAAAACAGCCTGGGCGCAGGGAAGACACCTGTGCCGCCGCCGAAATCTCCTGCGAGAACGGGGATCTAATCGTAACGGGCATTATCAAGGTCGACTTGGTCACCGAGAAGATCGAAGCATGCGGCAACTGTCGCTCGTGCGGCAATGCGCGAAGCAAGAAGAAAGTGGTCTTCCAGTAGCAGACTTTCCGGCGTATTTCCCGGATCAGACCTGTTCAGACCTGGCCCCTCCATGCGCCTTCCACGGTTCCCGTAGCGTACCGACTTAATTTGCCGGGAAGCGGTGTGATACCATGTGCTTATGGAAAAAGACCCGTTACGAAAGGCACGCGCAATTCTACGCTTGAGCGCGGATCAATTGGGTATGCTCGCGGGAGCGATTATTGCCCTCTTTGTGATGACGGTCTGTTTCTTTCTGACGCACGTGGAAATTATGCAGGCCTTTCTACGAACAGGCTTGGCTTTCGTGATAACCTATACAGCGGTGTTCTTGATGGTAAGGCGCATTCAAGCGACCGCGCAAGGCGAACTAAAACTACCGCCTCCGAAGGCTCCTGAAGGGGAGAATCGAGGCGAGACGGCTCAATCAGGGCAATCCGGAGAAACTGCATGAGAGGCATCGGTTGTAAAGCATTGCTTGTAGTCCTGACCGTAGGTTTCATTGTTACGGCTCGGGCGCAGGCCCCCAATTTGGACATGATGGACTTGGTCCTGAAGGCTGTTCCCAACGGACCGGTGGCGCTTGTTCGCGGCGAGGCGGTTCAGAGCGACGAATTCCGCGATATGTACGTGGGCGAAGTCATCCGCTTTGCTCAGTTGAACCCGGGTAAGAGTATCGACGATGGAGATCGCCTGGGTATTGCTTTGAATTGCCTTCGGTCGCTCATCGAACGCGAAGTCCTTTTCCAGGAAGCTTCCAAAAGGAAAATCGCCATTCCCGACGCCAAGCTCCAGGAAGCGTGGCAAATCGAGATTAAGAAACTGCAGGATGCGCTGGTGCGCGATGGCAAGAAAGCTGACACCGAAGCGGATGTCCTGAAGGAAGCAGGGACCACCAAAGACAAGGCCATGGCCGAACTTCGAAAAGCCTTGATGATCGAGGAACTCCGCAAGCAGCTTATGACCGAAGGTGGCGTGAACATTACCGATGCGGACGTGAAGAAGTGGTATGACGAAAATCGTTCCAGTACACGCCGCCCCGACCAATTGCACCTGAAACAGATCTTCATTCAGGCTGACTCTACTAAGCAAGGCGCAAAACCCAAGAACGGACAGACTGCGGAACAACGCGCCCAAGACGCGTACAATCGCATCGCTTCCGGACAGAGCTTTGAAGGCGTCGCCAAGGCCATGTCGGACGGCCGCATGAAAGACGAAGGCGGAGACTGGGGGCTGCGTCCGGTTAGCGAGTTCCCTGCGTTTATCGTCGAGGCCGCCAACCGTATGAAGCCCAACGAAGTCAGCCAACCCATCAAAAGCGAATACGGATACCACATTCTAAAGCTGATTGAAACCGTCCCCGGCGAAGAGGTGCCGTTCGATAAGGCGGCGCCGGACATCCGCAATTTATTGATGGCGCGCAAAGGCGGCGATGCGGTACGCAAGTTCACCAGTGAGATCACCAAAGACCCGAATCTGGTTCAGGTCTTTCTAGATATCGAAAAGCAATTGCGCTCCAGACCCGAATTGCTACAACGGTTCGCCCAGGATTTCGCCACGGAGCAGAAGCAGAATTCGGCGAACGGAAAGCCCGCGGCCGGCGCCGCGCCAAAGGCCAAGCCTGCGCCGAACGCCAAGGCTGCGCCGAAGCCTGCCACCAAACCCTGAGCTGCTCGAATCACACCGAAACGCTTCGTCGCGGGCACAGAGCCTGCAGCAGGCCGCGTAACTCGCCGCCAAGGATCGGGCGCTGGCGTACATTTTTGAACTCTACATATTGGACCCATCGAATCTATATCCCCCAGCATCTTGTGGTATCTCCAGACTGCTTTTGACGCAGTGACAGATTTTTGTCAAAATCGCCAACTACTTACAGGTAAACGATTTACGTGTTGTAAATTCTTGACTAATCCCGTCGTCCGATGGTATACTGACTCCAGAATGCCCGAATTCCTTTAGTTTGGTGAACCCATTCGGGCGCATGTGTGGTAGATATGCTCGGTTGGAAAAAAGACAGCAAACGTCCCGAAGATACGCAGACGGCGCCTGCCGCCAAGGTGTCACCGGGTTCGGCCGCGCCCCAGAGACCCGAAGATGCGGCCCCCACACAAAACACCCCTCCAACAGCAGGCCGTACGCCGGGCTCCATTGGTGGGACACCGCGCTTGGGTGAACTCCTTGTCCAAGAGGGGGTGATAAGCGCGGCTCAACTGGCTGACGCGCTTAAGCATCAGAAGGCTGTGGGTGGGTTTCTGGGCCAAATTCTGGTCGAGCAGAATATGCTCAGCCAAGCCACCTTGGTGTCGTTCCTCGTCAAGCAATGCAAGATTCCGCACATCAGCTTGATGGACTACGAGGTGGGGGACGAGTTATTTCAGTTCGTTCCAAAAGAGTTGTGCCGAAATCATCACCTTCTCCCCATCGACAAACTGGGCCGAATTCTCACGGTGGCCATGGTCGACCCGCTCGACGTGGACGCTCTGGAAAACGTTCGGAAGCACTGTCCGGATCTGAAGATTAAGCCCATTCTCTGCGATTGGCGCCACTTCGATGCGGTGTCTCGCCGTCTGTTCCATGAAGGGCCCGCTGATGCGCAAGAGGTCACGGCGGCCAGTTTTGGGTTGACCGGCGCCGCGCCCAAGAAGGCGGAGCCCAAGCCTCCTGAACCTGCAAAGACCACCCAACCGAAAACCGCTCCGACAGTCAAGGATGACGAGGCTGTTGACGCTGCGGTAGCCGCGCTAATCGAGGAAGCCGCCTCGACCACTGCTCCCAAGCCCGAAGAACCGGCTCGCAAACCAGTGGCGCCTCAGCAACCGGTCGCGGGGCCATCGCCTGCGGCTGCGCCGGTGGCGGCTCCGACTTCGGTTCCCGCTATTGATCCGAAGATGCTTGCTGCAATCATGCGCGATGCGCTACAGGATGCTGTCTCTCCCCTTGTGGAGGAACAACGACGCCTTGCCGCGGCATACGCTGCAGTACCTGTGCCTACCCCCACGAACGATGCGCCGGCGCCCGATGTAAGGGAACTCCTCGGCCATTTGCAGACGAGCCTGAGCGGAAGCGTGCAAGATGCGGTAGGGTTGCTTATCCATGAACAACAGAAAGTCATGGCGGCGCTGGCCGAAGCGGAGAGTGCGCGTTCGTCCGCACAACCCGACTTCGGTGCGTTAGCGAGTCACATCAATGAGGGACTGCGTGGAGCGCTTGCCGAAGCGCTGACACCCCTCCTTGCCGCGCAGGCGTCGGAAGCCAACCGCCTCTCGTCACAGATGCCCGACTTCAAGGAATTGACGGCCCAGTTGCAGTCAAGTCTTGGCACTACGATGCAGGACGCGGTCGGGCTGCTGATTCATGAGCAGCAGAAGTTCTTCACGACACTCAGCGAACTGGAGAACGCGCGGCAGGCGTCTCAGCCAGACATTTCCGAACTCGCGTCCCAATTGAGCGAGGGCATGAAGTCGGCACTGCGCGATGCGGTCTTGCCGCTGTTGGCGGCACATGCGGAATCCGGCAAGAAAGGTGGCGGCGACGGCGGTTCGGACGTATTGGCCCAAGCGCTTCACCAAAGCTTGAAGGAAGGACTCTCCGCGCTGACGGAGGAAATGCGTTCGATCGGCGCGCAACAGAGTAAGCAAACGCTTCCGTCACCGGAGGTGTTCGCTTCCGCAATCGGCGATAGTGTGCGGTCTGCGTATGCGGACCAGGAAACACGCATGGCGCAACTCGCGGATTCCGTTACGCAAACGCTGAAGGCCGTCGAGACCATCATGCAGAAGTCCCAGGAGGAACGCGAGTCTTCCTCGATCAATGTCGATGCCTTCCGAGTCTCGAATCTTGAGCCTTTCCCTGGCACACGCGCATCGCTGGAAATGGCGGATATGTCTTCGCCGGATGCGTTGGACACTCCAGGACTCGGCATGGAAGCCGACGAACGTGTGCGGGCCGCACTCGATTCGGACCACTTGCTGGGCGGATATACGTTTGACGAATTCCTGGCCGGAGCGGGCAATACCTTCACGGTGACCGTAGCGCGCGCCGTGGCCGAACGCGCAAGCGCGGAATTCTCCCCCCTGTTTGTTTTTGGCGATGTAGGTGTGGGCAAGACTCACTTGCTCAACGCTATCGGCAACGAGATCGTTGTTAAGAATCGTGACCTGCGCGTTGGATACGTTTCGGCAAGCCATTTCGCCGGTACCCATGCACAGGCCCTGAAGGAGGGGACACTCGACGACTTTCGCGAGAGCTTCTGCCATTGGGACGTGCTGATCATGGACGACATCCAATTCCTGGCCGGTAAAGCTGATGCGCAAGAGGAGCTGTTCCACGTGTTTACCGCGCTGTGCCATGAAGGACGGCGCGTGATTATTGCCGGTGACAAAGCCCCCGATCAGATTACTGGTTTGCAGCCGCGCCTGGTGTCCCGCTTCGCGTCGGGTATCGTGGCGCGCCTGAAAGCCCCGGAAATGGAAGTACGTCTCGCCATTCTCAAGCGCCTTGCGCAACGTCAGCGCATGGCCGTGCCTGATGAGATTCTCAGCCTGATCGCGACCCGAATAACCAGCGACGTGCGCAAAATGACAGGCGCCTTGCGAAAGGTCATTGCGTATGCGAAACTGGTGGGACAAGAAATCAGCCGCGATATGGCGAACGAGATTCTCAGCCATCTGGGCATCGGCGAGGCTGCCTAGGCCGCATTCTAAACCGGCGCGATTGGGCGGCGGCGTAAAATGCTCACGTGCAAGATTTTGAGGTTATGCCATGAGGATTTCTTACGAACACTCTCTGTCATCGGGGACCGCTCTGTTCATCGCTGCAAGTCTCGCAAACGTACTGGCCACAAGAGAGGTTGAAGTGTGTTTGTGAGAAATCCGGGCTAGTCTCTGAAATCATAAGGACCTTCCAATGCCACCGAAGATTGCTAAGCGCCGTTTGGGCGATGTCCTGCTTGAACAAGACCTGGTTACGCAAGAACAACTCCAGGAGTGCTTGGGTATCCAGCGCTCAACGGGCCAGAGTCTCGCCACCATCCTGGTTTCTCGCGGCTATTTGAGCGAGGAGGACCTTGTCGTCACGCTGAGCGAGCAGCTCGGAATACCGCACATCCGTGTTGCCAATTACAACATTCCGCAGGAAGTCCTGAACGAAGTCCCCGAGTCGCTTGCCCGCCAATACCAGATGTTGCCGGTGAGCGTGACCGGAGACGTGCTCACTCTTGCAATGGCCGACCCGCTCAACATCATGGCGCTGGACGATCTGCGCATGTTGACGAGTTACGAAATCGAACCTGTTGTCGCGGTGCAGTCCGAGTTGATGGCGACGATCAACAAGCATTACGGAGGCAAAGCGCACGCGGAACTCTACGACGAACTTGTCGGAGAGAAGCAGCAGGACGGCGTGACCGTCGTCGAAGAGAAAGACGAAGTCGAGGACATCGCGAGCGTGCAGGCCGAGGCCCAGGATGCGCCGGTTATTCGACTCGTGAACCTCATTCTCGCGAAAGGTCTGGAGAACCGGGCAAGCGATATTCACATCGAACCTTTTGAAAAGGTACTCCGCGTCCGATACCGCGTCGACGGCGTTTTGGAAGAGACAAAGAGTCCGCCGAAGAGCGTACAGTCTGCGCTCATCTCGCGCCTGAAGATCATGAGCGGACTGGATATTGCCGAACACCGTCTTCCCCAGGACGGTCGTTTCCGTATCAAGTTCAAGGGACACGAAATCGATTTTCGCGTGTCCATTCTCCCATGTTACTACGGCGAAAAGGTCGTGATGCGCGTACTCGACAAGTCGAGCCTTACGCTCGACCTGGAAAAGCTTGGATTTCCCGCGCAACCAATGCAGGCTTTCGGAGAAGCGTTGGCGCGTCCGTTTGGCATGATCTTGCTCACGGGCCCGACGGGTAGCGGTAAAACCACCACGCTGTACAGCGCCCTCCACAAACTGAATCAGCCCGACACGAACATCATCACCGTCGAGGACCCCGTCGAATACGAACTGTTCGGCGTAAACCAAGTGCAAACCCGTTCCGAAATCGGGCTCACATTTGCCGCCGGTCTCCGAAGTATTTTGCGTCAAGACCCTGACATTATCATGGTCGGAGAAATTCGTGACGAAGAGACGGCGGACATCGCGATCAAGGCGGCCTTGACTGGTCACTTGGTGCTGAGCACCTTGCACACCAATGACGCGGCCAGTGTGTTCACGCGGCTCATTGACATGAACATGGAGCCGTTCCTCGTACAGTCTTCCGTGGCATTGGCTGCGGCACAGCGCCTTGTACGCAAGGTGTGCCCGGACTGCAAGGAACCGATTCGCGTACCGGCAGATGTCTTAGAGAGAATCCAATACAAGCATCCCGACGGCGCTCCTCCGCCCACCTTTGTGCGCGGACGAGGTTGCGGCAAATGCAAGGATACTGGGTATCGCGGACGTGTCGCGGTAATCGAAGCGATGGTCAACTACCAGGAATTGCAGGAGCTGATCATGTCGCGCGCGCCGTCTATCGAAATCAAGCGCGTGGCCGTGCAATGCGGAATGCGCACTCTTCGCCAAAACGCGCTGGAAAAGGCCGCCGAGGGATTGACAACCATTGAAGAAGTGCTTCGGGTGAGCGCGGCGGACTAGTCCGCCTTCAACGCAAACGGGGGGCATATGGCCGACATTAGTATCAAAGAACTGCTCACAAAAATGATTCAGCAGGGCGCAAGCGACTTGCATATCGCGGTTGGCGTGCCTCCTGTGCTGCGCATAGACGGCGCATTAACGCAGATGAGCGAGTATCCGGTGCTTCGTCCGGAAGACACACAGGAACTCATCTACAGCGTTATGAATGAAGAGCAGATCACGACCTTCGAGAGCGAGCGAGAATGCGACATGTCGTTCGGCCTCGAAGGTCTGAGCCGGTTTCGCCTGAACGTTTACCGGGATCGCGGATCGGTTGTTGCCGCATTCCGCGCCATTCCGTTCGAGATTCGCGGATTTGAAGAACTGGGACTGCCCCGTGTCGTTGCGGAATTCGCGTACCGCCCGCTTGGTCTGGTGCTCATCTGCGGTCCGACCGGTAGCGGTAAATCAACGACCTTGGCTTCGGTAGTGGATAAGGTCAACCGCGAACGTCCCGTTCACGTGATTACGATCGAAGACCCCATCGAATACCTTCACAAACACGACATGGCCCTAATCAATCAACGCGAAGTCAATGCCGACACGAAGTCGTTCGCGGCCGCGTTGAAGCACGTGCTGCGGCAAGACCCCGACGTGATTCTCATCGGTGAAATGCGCGACCCGGAAACCATTGCGGCGGCCATTACTACGGCTGAAACCGGTCACTTGGCATTCGCAACGTTGCATACGAACGATGCATTGCAGACCATCAACCGTATCGTCGACGTCTTTCCCGCCAGCCAGCAATCCCAGATTCGCACACAGTTGTCGTTCGTATTGGAAGGCATTGTCGTGCAGCAACTCATTCCCCGCGCGAACGGCGTCGGGCGCGCTATCGCGCTTGAGGTCATGTTGCCCAACCCCGCTATCCGTTCGCTGATCCGCGAGGACAAGCTCCAACAGATTCCTTCGATGATCGAAATCGGCGCCGGCGAAGGCATGATGACCATGAATCAGTCGCTGTTCCGTCTAGCCCGCCGCAACATCATCAGCGTCGATATGGCGTTCAAGCGCAGCAACGATCCTGAAGGACTGCGCCGTCTGATGGAAAAGGCGATGTGACTACCCGCTCATCAAACAGTCACCCACGCTCAGCGTTTGATGGCTATTTGACGGGGACGTGGTGGCTTGGGGCGATTCGGGTCGCACTCCTTCTTGTAGCCGCGTCCGGTGCCCTCATCGTCGGCGATCGCAAAACTAACGATCTTGTATACCTGGGCGCCTTCTATCTCTTCGGCCTAATCAACAGCGCCTACTACCTGATCGCGCTCCGCCGCGCGAGGCCTCAAGCGCCGCTCATTATGTGGGCTCAAGTCCTGGTGGACTTTGGCGTCGTTGCCGCAACCGTGAGTTTCACCGGCGGCCCTGAGAGTCTGTTTACATTCCTCTTTGTCGTGGTCATCCTGGAAACAGGCGTACTTCTTGGTCTGGTTCAGAGCCTGATCGTAGCCTCTGTCGCGACCCTGGTAATGCTCGTGCTTGTGCTCCAAGTCGCGAACACCCCGGTCATGCACGACACGCGAGGCGAATGGATGATTGACCAGAATCTATTCGCCCTCTGGTACGGGTTCCTGGTGCAGACTCTGGCCTATTTCCTCACGGCATCGATTAGCGGTTACTGGAATCAGCGCATTCACCGCATGCAACAATTCCAGCGAGAAATCCTCGACAACATGAATAACGGTTTCCTCATCGCGGACAACAAGGGAATCGTGTTGCTCGTTAACCTTGCCGCCGAACGCATTCTCAATTTGAAGCCCGACGAGGCAATTGGGAAACCCGTGGAAGAAGTCTTGCGCGTACCTCCGGGCGACGAATGCCCTGTAGTCACTGCCTTGCGCTTAGACCGTGATTTCACGCGCTACGAGTACACGGGATTGGTCGGGCCCGACAAGACCATTCTTCTTGGACTGAGCACCAGCCGCATGTACGACTGGCGCAAGCGTAAGACCGGGATGATTGTGTCCTTCAGCGATCTAACCGAACTTGAGAAGATGAGGGAAGAGCTCAAACGCCAGGATCGCCTATCCGTGGTCGGCGAGTTGGCCGCGGGTTTGGCGCATGAGATACGGAATCCGGTAGCCGCCATTCGTGGCGCGGTGGACGAACTACCTACGTCTCTCGACAACCCGCATCTGGCTACGCGTCTGGCGGATATTGCGCGGCGCGAATCGGACCAGCTCAACGCCATTGTCACGAACTTCCTGGACTTCGCGAGGAAGCCGCGCATGCGCCGCGAGGCGTTCGATGTCATCGGCCTTGTGGACGAAATCGTCGATTCGATTCGGCGCAAATACGAGGGAAATGGCGCCCTGCGAATTGACGTGGTCAGTCCTCCGACGATGTGCCCGGTGTCAGGAGACCGAACCCAAATCCGTCAAGTATTCGTGAACCTGGCCAAGAACGCCGTCGAGGCCATGGACGAAAAGGGCGCACTCACCGTTACGGTAACACCCGGCCAGGCCTTCGTGGAGATTCGCTTCGATGACGAAGGGCCTGGAATTGAACCGGACAAGGTTGCGCGCATTTTCGAGCCTTTCTATACTACGAAGGAATCCGGTGTGGGCATGGGACTGGCCATTTGCCTGCGCATCGTCACCGCGCACGACGGAACCCTGCGCGCCTCATCGCGAGCGGGCGGGGGAACTTCCATGAGTGTGCGCCTACCCGTAGTTCGTAGCGAAGGATAATCACCGTGGCAAGCCATATACGCGTTTTGGTCGTTGACGATGAAGCCAGCATGCGCGAGATTCTTGAGATCGTTCTGATGAAGGACGGCTACGAGGTTGCTTGCGCGGCCAATGTCGAAAGAGCGCTGGAACTTCTCGAGAAGGAGTCCTTCGATCTAGTGCTTACCGATCTGCGTATGGGAAACGACCGCCAGGCCGGCATGTCGCTTCTCTCGTGGCTGAACGAATATGCGCCGATGACGCCTTCGATCATGATGACGGCCTACGGATCGGTCGAAACAGCCATTGAAGCCATGAAACGCGGCGCAACCGACTATATCCTCAAACCGTTCAAGAACGAAGAAATCCGCATGCTCGTGCAGCGCGCCATTGAGCAGCGCAACTTGCGCCGCGAAAACTTGGCCTTGCGTAAGGACCAAGCTCATCGAGGCAGGCTCGAGAACATCATCGGCAAGAGCAAGGCCATTGAAGAAGTCCGCGAAATGATCCGCCGCGTGGCGGACCTCCCTAGTATCGTTGCGATTCACGGGGAAAGCGGAACGGGCAAGGAACTGGTCGCGCGCGGGATTCACCAGCTTAGCGGACGTCAACTCAAGCCGTTCGTCGCAGTCAACTGCGGGGCGTTCCCCGAAAGCCTTCTTGAAAGCGAGTTGTTTGGCCACAAGAAGGGGTCATTCACGGGAGCGGTCGAGGACAAGGAAGGACTGTTCGTGGTCGCAGATGGCGGCACGTTATTCCTCGACGAAATCGGCGAAATGCCGCTCACACTGCAAGTCAAACTGCTGCGCGTACTCGACAACAACATCATCACTCCCGTCGGCGGCACAGCGGGCAAGAAAGTTGACGTGCGGGTATTGTCCGCAACCAACCGCGACCTGCGTCAGCGCGTGAAAGAAGGCGCGTTTCGCGAAGACTTGTTCTATCGCCTGAATGTTATTCCGATTACCGTGCCGCCACTGCGCGAACGCGGCGACGACATCCCGCTGCTTACCAAGCATTTCGTTCAGGCGCAGGCGGAAAAGATGGGGCGTGGTTCGTTTGAAGTGTCGCCCGAGGCAGCCGAAGCGCTGCAGCGCTTCCATTGGCCAGGCAATGTGCGCGAACTCGCCAACGTCGTAGAACGTGCTGTAGCGCTTTGCCGAGGCGACCGTATCGAAATCGGCGATCTCCCTCCCTACATTGCCGAGCACATGCAAGAGCCTGCCGAAGCGCTTAAGGAATTGCCAAGCGACGGCCTCGATCTCGAAGCCTACGTCGCAGAAATCGAAACGAACCTAATTCAGCAAGCCCTGCAAAACACCCGCTACTCCCAAAAACGCGCCGCCGAGCTTCTCGGTCTGACCGCCCGCTCGCTCCGCTACCGCCTTAAGAAATACGGACTAGAAAGCGACTGACGGGGTCACAATGGAGAATTTGCAGCATTCTCCAAAACCGCCACCACTACCCACGATCACCTTAGGCAATACGGCGTCTGCGCCATCGGACGTTGTGATTTCATGTGCGGGGCTTCCTTTTGCAGGTTTTCGCACGCTCGCAGCCGATGAAAGGTGTTCTCTTACGCGACATAGGCGTCAACTTCTGGCAGTAGGCTGCCTGCTCCCGCTCGCTGTACCCTCGGCCGTTGCATTGGGGATCTTCATAACCGCTTTGGTGCTGGGTCGTTATAACGAAGAGGCCGCTTGGGTAGTTGCTACCCTTCTGTTAATTGGGGGAATTGCAGGGTCAGCCCTGATGATAGTTCGTGCTTGGCAGCATCTGCTCCAAGGTCTACGCCTCAGGCAGACGTGCAAGAAGGGATTTGTCCGCCGGTTTGAAGGTCAACTCGGATGGTTCGATCCTACAGATGAATCGCTGTTAGCCCTTGACGCAGTGGGCCTGCTCAATTTGGAGCCTGGTTCCGTAAACTCCGTCGAGCTGTTGGCCAATCAAGACGTGGCGTACTGTGTGAACGGTGAGTTTCAGAAGTATCTCCTTCGCCTGAGTGTCACCTCAGCCACAAGGCGGCCCTCTAAGGCAACGTTGTGGAACGTATCGGCAAGTTGGGGTGAGGAAGGGACTCCAAACCAAGACAAGCGGCGACGTCCGTCCCCTGAAGAATTGGAGGAGCTCGCCGAGTACGGGCGCTTAAGCCGCGCATTTTGGCTGCAATCAGCACTGCGAGTCGTGCTGTTCACCCCGCCTGTCGCCTACGGGATCACTCTAGTCTACATAGGCTTAGCGCGAAAACTGGCCGAGAATGTGCACCTGACGTATGATCCCCTTCAAGTGTCATTTCGCGTTCTCATCTCTGCGGTGCTTGTAGCGCTATTGATTGTTGGCGCTCAAGTTTCTCGGCGTATTCGGTTGAGAGAACGGATCAAGCAAGAACTGGAGTTGGGGTGGATTATTGTCAATTCGACATCAATTTCACTCCATTCAGATTCCCTTGGAGTCGTTTCAGGTCCCGCGGTGGAGTACTTTCCGTTGACGAATCTCCTGTGGACAATAGATGGCAAACCCGCGGGGTGGCGCAGGCACGCAAAGCGCACGGCCACTTCTGGGCCAAGCAATTAGATCCAAATTGCGATGAAGATGACTTTCCTTTAGCCTCTGGGCATGGAATTAATCAAGGTAGCATCAATCGCCGGCCCATCGTGCTCAGGCAAGACAACCTTGGCGCGTGCTCTGGCCGCGCATTGGGGCGCGGAGGCCGCCTGCATCGTTCCGCTTGATGCGTATTATCGCGACTTGTCGGCGCTGACGCTGGAAGAACGGGTGCGCTGCAACTTTGACGAACCCGCAGCGTTCGACTGGCCGTTGCTCGAAACCCACCTCGAT